>JBHHUV010000008.1:0-19684 GCA_046754005.1 Phycisphaerae bacterium
GATCGCTTGCTATAACTGTGTGGAACAGCCGGACTTCACCATCGCCGCCACGCCGTCGCAGCTTGACGTCTGCTCCCCCGCCGATGCCGTCATCTCCATCGACATCGGCCAGGTACTGGGGTTTGTCGACCCGGTCACCCTCAGCGCTTCGGGTGAACCCGCCGGAACGACCGTGAGTTTTGACGTTAACCCCATCACCCCGCCGGGTACCAGCATCCTGACTCTCAGCGGTACCGCCGGCGCGGCACCGGGAACCTACACCCTCAACGTCACAGGAACGTCCACGACCGGTGGCAAGATTACTCCCGTTACGATGAATCTCTCCGACATCATCCCGCCAGCGCCGACCCTCTCATCGCCGCCCGATGGCGCGGTCGAAACGGCACTGGCGCCCTCCTTCTCCTGGACCCCCACGACCCAGGTCGTAAACTACGTGATCGACATCGCGCTGGACAATAATTTCACGCAGATCATCGATACCGCAACACTGGCTGATACGAATTACACAATCAACCACGACCTCGCTTCCAACACGCAACACTTCTGGCGCGTGCATGCCGACAATGGATGCGGCGCGGGCAGCTTTTCGCCGACCTTCAGTTTCACCACCGTAGACCAGGTCAACTACTTCACCGAAGCGTTTACCGGCGACAACGATCTCGATTTCCTCAGTTTCACCTACACCCCCAACGGCACGGCCAACCATTATGCCGCCTGTATGGAAACGATCACCGCCCTGCCGACCGATCCGGCCGGCGGAACCCCCCTCAGCCTGACTGACGATTCTTCGGCGGTCGTCTCCATCTTTGGCCAGTCGATTCTGTTCTACGGAACGAATTATCTTTCGTTCCATGTTGGCAGCAACGGCTATCTCACATTCCTCGCCGGGGACACCGATCGAACCGAAACCCTCGTCGATCACTTCGCCGTACCGCGCATCTCCCTGCTCTTCGACGACCTGAACCCCGGCGCCGGCGGCACCATCAGCTACAAACAGTTCTCCGGCGGAATCGCCGTCACCTACGAGAATGTTCCCGAGTTCTCCACTACCAACAGCAACACCTTTCAGGTAGAGCTGTTCTTCAACGGAGATATCCGTATCAGCTATCTGGGCATCGCCGCCACCGACGGTCTCGCCGGTCTCTCCGAGGGCAACGGCGTCCCGATCGACTACATCGAGACGAACCTCGCCGCTACGTCGGCTTGCGTGAGCCTGCCCGTCTGCACCACCGTCCCCGGCGACATGAGCGGCGCCGACGGCGTGAACGGTGTCGATATCGACGGCTTTATCGGCTGCTACCTCGGCGGCGACCCCTTCGCCCCAGGCTGCGGCTGCGCCGACATGAACGCCAGCGCAACCTTCGAGTCGGCCGACATCACCGCCTTCGTCGATTGCTTGCTGGGTGCGAACTGCCCGTAGCATGGGTCATCGGACCCACGTTCTGAAACCGTTTGCTGCAGCATGATTATCTGATAGGGAAACGGTTCGTGGGTATGTCGCTGGGGATCGACAGATGAGTCAGATGACCCATCCTACTGGGTTTCGGGAACTGCCTTTGGCAGGTTCGCCAGGAATGTTTCAGCGCGATCACCGTTCCTGACGATCGCTTCGAGCGATGGCTGGATGCCCGAGTAGAATACTCCCTGTGAGCCTAACACTTGAGAAGCGCGTATCACCTCATCCTCAAGTTCTTCTCTCACTCGGACTATAAGAACCACGGTACCCGTTTCGCACAAGTTTCGAACAGTATATTCATCCAATTTCGATATAACATCCCACGTCATACCGGGTGGCAGCGTCTGCAAAACGGAGGGATCGATCCTCCCTCTCGAGTTGAAGAATCCAAGAACCTCAATACCGTCGCGATTGTTCTCGATTTCTTCGCGATTGCTCCCGATTTTCGAGAGGGGAAGACGGTATGCAAGAAAACTTCCCTAATCCAGAACGAGAAGCCAGGGACGCGGCGTATATCCGTCCGGATAGCGGGAATGGCCCACACAGGATGGCGCAAGACAGAAAACCAGCATGATCGAAGCAAGGCCAAACGAGAATGGTGTGTTGTGTACAAACGTGCCTTGAATTCGCATGATGAGCGCCTCCAGAATCTGAAATTTACCCAAATCGCCCGCGAAATTCCTCCGCCGGATACTTCTCCGCATTCTTGACCAGCTTGTCCCGCAACGCGGACGATACATCAATATCCAGCGTATTGGCAAAGGCAATCGCATAACAGACGATATCCGCCAGCTCTTCGCGGACCTGTTCAAGAATCTCCGGATTGTGACGAATATCTTTGGCCTTCTCGAGATCCAGCCACTGGAAGTGTTCCATCAACTCCGCCGCCTCGATGGCGATCGACATCGACAGGTTTTTCGGGCTGTGGAACTGCGACCAGTCCCGTTCGTCCACGAACGCCTTCACCCAGCCGCGCATCTCCCCAACCGTCGTCGTCTCATCCGACATCGCACACCTCCTGTTTTTGCCTGAGGGGAGTCGATTGTTGACGCTCGGTTGGAAGAATGCAATGTTCGCCCTGAAACCCGGCTCACTTGGGTGCCACTGTGATAGGGGAGCATGGTTCGATCGTGATTGTTCCCGATTCTGGAATGAGTGGGTGTTAGAATGGCCGCACGGGCTGAAGCCCGTGGCACATTGGGATTCACACCGGCTGGAAACCGGTGCCACAGTGAGGAATGCGTTTGCGCGCCCGGCGGCTACCTCCGCCGCTTGCGGGATTCGGCCCTTTCTTCCTTAGCCCGCATGACGTCGATCCGCTGCCGCAGGACCGCGGCGTCTTCGTAACGCTCGGATTCGACGGCCTTCTCCAGTTCCGCCTCCAGCCGCTGGATGGGATCGGCGGGCATTCGGGCGAGGATCTCCTGCCGGAGCGACATCAGGATGGTCGCCTCGGTCGATTCCTCGATCGCGTCTTCGTAGCTGTTCTCGGCGAATATCTCGCCGATCATCCGAAGACCGGCCTCGACCCGTGCCAGGGCCGTCTTGAATCGGCCTTGCCGCAGGACCAGGTGTACCTGTGCCCGGGTGTTCATCATGATCAGGTAGGCCCGATATTGCTCCAGGGCGAGCCGATCCGCCTCGGTCTGGCCATACTTTCGGCAGATGTCCAGAACCCCCAGGTTGCGGGCGGTGTCGCGCTCGACCCCCTCGAAGTCCTCGAGTACGAACTCCGCGAGATAGCGATGGTAGAACTGAATCGCCTCTTCACGCAGTGCCTGGCATTCGTCCGACGATAGCTCGAATCCCAGTTCCGTCCCGTTGACCTTCTTGTGTTTTTCCAACTGTGATGTGTGATAGTCGAGGAGTGAATCGGCGTCGAAGGGCCGAAAGCCGTCCGGGCGACCGGTTGTCTCCATCTGGAGAATACCGAGGTCAAGCCGCATCTGGATCTTGACGGCGCCATCGTCCCCGGAGATTTTGCGCACGGTGATCTGGCCGGGTTCGTAATCCCAACCTGCCACGATTCGGCGTAGATCGTACGAGGCCATCCAAGTGACTCCTTGCGCAACTATGCATCCACTCAATTATAAGCCACCCAATTCATCGATGCCGTGGCGATCCCAGTATTGCTATCGCGGTAAGAGGGCAGTATGTGCGTCAAGTGCCGATAAAGTCCGACCTCTGGCCAATGCAAGCTGTTCGACCCCGGAATTCCGGACGTGAAAATTTTTTCAATCACCGATGCTCGGGTTCCATGCCGCGCCGCTCAGATATCGGTCCATGGCCGTATTCCGGGCACTTCCTGCGCCTGGAATCAGTCCGGAACCTGCCGGTTCTTGGCGAGGACGTCATTTTTTAGAATCCACCAGGTGCCGTGTGATCCGTTCCGCGGCCAGTCGATGCGCGATCTCGTTGGGGTGCTGATCGGTCGGATGCACCCACAACGACTCAGCCCGCCGCCCACGACAGGTATCCAGCAGGTCGATGTGCTCGATTCCATATTCTCGACACGCATCTGCAATGAGTGTGTGAAGATCCTCGAAGGGATACGCCCCGTCCAGCTCCCACAGGATGGGGAATACGACAACTACAAATCGGAAACCATCTTCCCTTGAAATCCGCTTCATACCGCGTAGGGCCTCTTTGCAATCCTCCCAGCCCGAAGAGGCGAATCCTGCCCGTGTGGTGGCGAAGTATTCGGCCTGGAGGAGGGAAGCCGCTCGCCGCCGCGAGAGGATCTCCCAGACCCGCGAGAACGCAGAAAGCCCCGACGGTTTCCAGGCACGCGTCCGCGCCTCGTTCTGCCGGATCGTCTCTTGGGAGCGGGTTGCATCATTTAGAAAAAAGCCAAGTGTCACAACGTCCGGCTTGAAGCGGGCACAGCGCAACAGATAAAACGCGATTTCGTCTAGGGTACCGTATCCCTGAACCCCCGCGTTGATAACCTCCACATGCCGATTCGGTAGCAATGCGGACAGGCCCCGCTCCAGCCGCGCCGGATAGGTATCTTCAATCCGAACCCCCTCCCCGAATGTGATCGAATCACCCAGGCATACGACGCGAAAGTGATCGGGTAATGTCTCCTCCGACCAGTCAGGCCCGCGCATCCCATACCGATTAAGCCGATAGGTCACGCGACCCGATTCACCGAAATAGCCCCGTTCATCTCCCGACGGATCGTACACCGAGGAGAAGACCGAGTCGGGCCGGTAGGCGAGGGGGCCGTTTGGAATCTGAACAAATGGAACTCCAGAGTCCGGCTTGAATCGCCGGGGCGCATAAACTGGTGGGCCGAGTGCGAAAACGCGCACAATTCCCTCCGCGAGAAGAGATGCGATCAGCAGGCCGCCGAAAACGGCAATCACCCGCCATTGCCAACGGTTGGAATGGCCAGGCTGTGGCGTCAAGTCCTCGGCGGATGGAGTGATCGATTCGGGATCGTGTGACATTGGGATAATCACGGGACCGTCGCTGTCGGTACATGCAGGCGTTTCGCTCGTCCTGTCAAGGGGATTCAGATAGCTCCTTCGGTGAGATCAATCTTCCGTTGCGCCATCGTTTCGCTCTCCTCCGGCAGTGATGGGGGCAGAATCACTGTAAACACAGAACCCTCACCCTCTACGCTTTCAACCTGAAGCGAACCACCGAGCCGATCGACCAGTTCGCGGCTGATCGCCAGCCCAAGCCCCGTTCCACTGTGCTCGCGCGTCATCGAACCATCAAGCTGTCGAAACTTCTCGAACACGCCGGACAGTTCTTCCTCGGGAATGCCGATCCCCGTGTCACGTACCTGGATGCGCAGGTGATCGTCATCCGTCGTCGCCAGCTTCATTTCGACCAATCCACCCTCTGGGGTGAATTTCACTGCGTTCGATAGGAGGTTATACAATATCTGTTGGATCCGACCGGTATCCGACAGAATCGTCGGACACACTTCCGGAATCGATGCCACGAGTTGAAGGCTTTTCTTGTCCGCCAGTGGCCGCATCAAATCCATCAGATTCCGAAGCATATCGGGCATATTGACCGGCGCGGGATGGAGCTCGAGCTTGCCCGCCTCGATCTTGGCCAGATCCAACAGGTCATTGATCAGGCCGAGCAACATGCGGCCGCTCGACATGATGTTTTCGGTATAGCGTAACTTTCTGCCACCTTCTGCGCTCGCTGCCTCGCGAAGCAACTCGGCGAATCCAATGATCGATGCCAGGGGTGTCCTCAGTTCGTGACTCACGTTCGACATGAACTGGCTCTTTATTTTGTCCGCCTCATACAACGCCACATTGCGCTCGGCCAATTCGGCCATCTTCACATCCAGGCTTGTGTTGATGCGGCGAAGCTCATTCTCCGACGCCTGAAGGTGCGAGAGCATTGCATTAAAAGCGCGGGACAACTCCTCGAATTCATCTCCCGTGGCGATATTGCTACGCACGCTGTGCTTGCCCTGCGAGACACTCTCGGCGACTTTTGTCAGGCTGCGGACCGGCGAGAGGATCAGTTTGTGGGTGATCAGATAAAACACCAGAATCGCCAGAATCCCCGCCAAAGCTCCCGCCATGAGACTCAAACCCAGGTTGATCAGGAAGGCCATTCGGGCCTGCGGCGCGGCGTATTCCACGACCACCACCCCCAATAACGAACCAGGCGGATTCTTTCCGCCGGTGGATCGCACCGGCAACACCATCTGATAAATCTGGATGCCGTTAATCACCTGAGTTTGAGGGGATGACTCGGTCAGGCTGGAATCGGCCGCGAGGATCTCGATGGCCTGTTTGACATAATCTTCCTCGTCATCGGGGGGAATCGGATCAACCGGGTCTGATAATTGAATCAGTCGGGGAGCGGGTCCACTCAGCCCCAGGCGTACGGAGGCAGAGGCCCACCAGGACTCGAGGACCATTCGCTTCTGATCCCAATTACCAGCCCCCAAATCACTTCGGAGCAGTGCCATTCGTCCGATCAAGCGCGTCTGTTGAATGTGGTTCTCGTGGACCAGATCCCGCATCCGCAGCCAGGGAACGAAGAGGGTCGCCGAAACGATCAACAGCACGGCCAGCCCGAAAAGCAGACGGCACTTGGCAGCCAATGAAATGGCTAAAAAAGAGATACGAGCCATCAGCGGAACGACTCCAGGATCCTATATATCCTCATTTTCCTACAACGGCTCTGACAGCCTGTCTCAGTCATCAGAAACGAATACGATACACCGTAGTGTATTGACCCCCCCTGATTATGCCGATATCATAACACGCTAACAGGGTTAAAGTTGGAATCATTCACATGCGCAGCATCCAATTCGGTATCCTTGTGATTTTCCTCGGTTTGCTGATGCCGGGCCCGCTCGACGCCCAGATCAGGCAACGCAGCCGTCCCAACCGAACCCTCAAGCTGCTCCCTCAGCGACGTGATGCAAAATTACCCGGGAAGGCCAACACCCCGCGTGCGAGGCGAATTCGTCGAAATCAACAACAATCCAGCCGATTTCAGCTTGAAAGGATGCTGAACGAATCTCGCCGACGATTTCTCAAGCCTTCAGATGCCTCTTCGAATCCTGTTCAACGCCTCCTCGTCAGGCGAAATCGACTAAAAAGTCGCTCAATCCTGGCAGAGCGAACCGCCGAGCGGATCGGCCGCAAAGATTATATCCGCAGCGAGGAAGGCCGATGGCGTGGCGGTCTGGCTGGGACTGTCGATCCCCAATCGGCCGTAATGAGTGTCCGCCGGATGAAGTCAAACAACGCCCAATACACTTCGGTTCTCACCCAGCGCATCTCGAAAAAGGCGGATGAATATTTTGAACTCGGCGCGGTTTATTTTCGCAACGGCAACTACCTCAGATCACGGGAATACTTCAAACTCGTACACCAGTTGGAGCATGATCGCCCGAGAGCCTATGTGGCCGATGTGCTTGCATCCTACGAGCAGAAAGATCTCAACACGACCTTAACCAGCCTGATCTATGCGATCGAAAGTGCGAAGTCCCTCGATTCGCTCAAACTGGACCGACGGCGGTTTTATCCCTCCGATCTGAGATTCCAACAAGTCGTGGATTCCGTGGTTATCCTGGCCAAATCCGCGAACAGCAATCGAGAGACCAGCCTTTTGCTGGCCTTCTATGCCTGGCTCAATGGGGATTTAAATACCGGCATCACCGCCGCGGACGACTTAATACGGATTCTCGAAAAGGATGAGGACACGGCGCACAGGGCCGACAAACTGTTGACGCTCGTGAAGCGTTTCCGAAGCTTCCTGATCGAAGCTCGGGATGCTCCGGCCGCTTCTGCGGCGGGTGGCTGACTTTGCCGAGAATCTGACGAGGGAGGGGGGGGGAATAGATGACGCGCATCCTAAAATTATTCGTAGGAATTGAACCCCTCTCCTTCTCCGACTGGACTCACCCGGCCTATGCGCCGATGAAGGAATCGGATTGTTTTGTCAATCTACAATCGGGATAACCCAGGCGACAGGCGCTCATGACGGAGCCCGAACGAACATCAAAATTGATGACACTCAGGAGCCTCTCGCGATATCGCGGCCTGATTTCCTGTCTGGTCCACATCGCCCTTTTCGCGGTGGCTTTTTTCTGCGCGTTCGGGCTCTACTACAATTTCAAGCAATTCGAGCGCTGGTTCTTTCCCTACTTTCTACCGCTGCTGCCCGTCGTCGTCGTGATCAAGACAATCGTATTTTGGAGGATGAAGCTTTTCCGGGGCACCTGGCGTTATGTTGGTATGCGCGATCTCTGGTCCATCTGCATGGCGACCCATGTCAGCACTTTCTTCTTCGTCGTCTACTACTTCGCGCTGGCCAATCTAAGACTCGACTTTCTTGAACATCCGAAATATCAATTCCCTCAATCGGTCTTCCTGCTCGACTGGGGAACAACCATCGGCGTTATCTGCGGCGCTCGTCTCTTCGTTCGACTTCTTCACGAGGAAATTCTCGGACGCGTCCACGCCACCGGTCGCTTACAATGCCTCATCATCGGCGCGGGCGACACGGGGGAGGCCCTGCTCCGAGAGATTCTCCGAATGCGCGTGGAACGCTACACCGTTGTGGGTTATCTCGACGACGATCCCACGAAAATCGGAACCCAGATACATGGCGTGACCGTCCTCGACAAGCTGGTCGAGGCCCGTTCCCTCTGCGAACGCTATTCAATCGATGAGTTGTTCTTCGCCATCCCCAGCGCGCCTCAGAAGGTTCTCCGAAGAATCGTCGAACAGTGCCATGGCCTCAACGTGCGATTCCGAATCATTCCCGCGATGGAGGCCGTCATCGACGGTCGCCTGACTGTCTCACAGATACGCGACGTCGATATCAAGGATCTTCTCGGCCGAGAGCAGGTCCGGCTCGACGAAAATAAGATCAGCGAATACATCCGCGACGAAACCGTCATCGTCACCGGTGCTGGCGGATCCATCGGCTCAGAACTCTGCCGACAGATCGCCCGCTACCGTCCCGCACGGCTGCTCCTCGTCGAGCAGGCTGAAAACAATCTGTTCGAAATCGACGCGGACCTGAACAAGCACTTTCCAGAGGTGCCCCGCGTCTGTTATGTCGCCGATATCTGCGATGCGAAACGGGTCGATCATATCCTGGAAACGCATCATCCAGCCCTGATCTTCCACGCCGCCGCCCACAAACACGTGCCCATGATGGAGATTAATGTCGGCGAAGCCGTAAAGAACAACATCCTCGGTACCCAAACCATCGCCGACGCCGCCAAGAAGCACGAGGTCCGCCGCTTCGTCATGATCTCCACCGACAAGGCGGTCAATCCGACGTCGGTCATGGGTTGTTCCAAACGTGTCGCCGAGATGTACATCCAGCAACTCCGCCGAGGCGGCGTCACCCAGTTCATGACTGTCCGCTTCGGAAACGTCCTCGGCTCCAGCGGATCCGTCGTACCCATTTTCCAGAAGCAGATCGCCTCCGGCGGACCAGTCACCGTCACCGATCCGAAGATGACCCGATACTTCATGACTATTCCAGAGGCCTCGCAACTCGTTCTCCAGGCGGGTGTTATTGGGAACGACGGGGACATCTTCGTGCTCGACATGGGTGAGCCTGTCAAGATCGTGGATCTCGCACGGGAGATGATCACCCTCAGCGGCCTGACGCCGGGCGACGACATCGAGATCCAGTTCTCCGGTGTTCGCCCCGGCGAGAAGCTCTACGAAGAGCTCAGCGTCACCGGCGAAAACATCAGCCCGACCACTCACGATAAAATATATGTATGGCAAAATAAGAAGGAGGACTGGCCGCGCGTCTGCGCTGCCATGGCCGATCTCATCAACCATGCGGACGATCTCAGCCACAACGAAATTCGCCGCCGTCTCGCCGAGGTTGTCCCCGAATACAGCCCCGAGTCTCTCGATTCGCCCGCCGCCCGAGAGGATCCACAAGGACAGACCCCAGCAGCCTCAGCCGATCCCGACCAGCCTTCCACGGACATCGGCCCCGTCCCCTTCGGTGGTTCATCCGTCGCCTGAGATTTCCCCCGAGTGAGACTCGTACCAGACGACCGCCAGAAGGCGCTGATGTGTCTCCAGTGGTCTGTCCAAATTCGGTGGACATTCAATTCGTCCGTCTGGTTGTTCGATCGCGATGACCTGTGCCCCGTAGTGCCGTCTGAAATCCGCCTCGCGTAATGAGCGGCCAACCGCATCCATCGGAACCAACAGACGCTGGATCATGTCCTGCCCCATTGGCGAGACCCCCATCACCAACTGCTGCAACTGCCCTTCCTGTTCGATCGCAGCCAGGCCGGCATGCTCCCGGAACATCTGTTCCTGCGTCTCGGCCAGATTCTCCCGAATCGACTGAAACACGTGCTCCCGGCTCAGCATCCCCAGCCACCGGCCCTCTTTCCCACGCGAGATCACCGGCAGAACCTGGTGGTTCCCCCGCTTGAACTCCGCCATGGCCTGATATACGTCCAATTCCGGTGAGACGGTTTCCAGACGTTCGGTCATCATGTCCATCGCGATCACGGCATCCGCCAACTCCGGCTGCTCCATGATCCGCCGAATATCGGGAACCGAGACGATGCCAAGAAGACAACCATTACGAGCCACGGCAAAGACTGGCCGCGTCCCGGGGGTGATCCGCTTCACCATCTCCTTCAACGGAGTATCGGGTGTGACCGTATCCTCCCACACCGGCTCCATCAGGTGCGATACCTTCCAGGTCTCCAACATGTGCACGATCGCATCCCCCGCGTGGGCCGGCGACTCCGCCGATGTTCGAACCTGCTCGCCGTTCAGCCCCCAGCGCCGCCCGACGACATACGCACTCATGCACACCAGCATTAGCGGCACGATCAGCCCGTAGCTGCCGGTCATCTCCGTCACCATGACGATCGCCGCGAGCGGCGTCCGCATGGCCGCCGCCAACACCCCCGCCATGCCCACCGGAATCAACGCCATGCGGAGTCCCTCTGGAAACACACCCGGATACATCGCCTCGCAGACGGCCCCCAGAAACGCCCCCACCGCCCCACCGATGAACACACTCGGCCCCAGCACCCCGCCCGAAGCCCCGCTGCCCACGGTCAGCGACGTAGCCACGCACTTGGCCAACGCCACCGCGCCGAACAGGCCGGCCCAATGCCACCAGCCCATTTCGGCCATCCGCTCCAGACCCCCAAAACCGTTGCCGGTGATCGCGCTACGGATAAAGGCATATTGGCCGTCCATAACCTGGGGCAAAATGCAGGCCAGTCCGCCCGTGGCCAACCCTCCAATGGCGGGCAACGCCCACCGCGGAAGGGGAATCCTCGGCATGATATGATGTTCAATCGAACGAAGACAAACGCCAAATAACAGGGCAACCAGACCACACAGCGGGCCGAGCAAGGCATAGGGAATCAGTTGGCGAGCATCGGAAAACGTCAGGGCCGCCCCGCCCGGCAACAACGGCTCCATGCTTCCCAGCCCGCCCTGGATTGTCATGAACGTGGTATAGCCCAGAACCGACGCCACGAACGACGGAACCATCGCGTCCGACTCAAACTCTTCCTCGCGATACAGCAGGCTCGTCGCGAACAGCGCCCCACCGAGCGGGCAGCGGAAGATCGCCCCTACCCCGGCGGCACACCCCGCAATGAGCAGGATCCGCCGTTCCTGGGGCGTGAGACCGAACACCCGGCCAATCGCCGAACCGATCCCCGCGCCGAGGGCCGCGATCGGCCCCTCCGGCCCCGCCGACCCGCCGCATGAAATCACACCCACGGCGGCGAGACCCTTGATCATCGGCCCCTTCACCGGCAGATCGCCCATGTTTCGATGGAAGGCCCGCGTCAGTGCGTCGGTTCCATGCCCCAATGACTCCGGACAGAAACGCCACACACAAATGCCGGATATCAGGCCGCCCAGCATCGGTAGCAGAAGGATCGGCCATGCGAATTGAAAAGTGCCCGCGCCAGACAGATCATTCGCGATCCGACCGACAAGCAGCGCCGAACCGTGATGCAGCCCCCACTCCAACACAGACGCCGCCAACCCACCCAGAACACCCACACCGACGCCCAGCCCGAACAGTCGGCTCCATCGCGCCGCCGGTCGCGGTAATCGGCTCAAAATATGTTCGATAGGTCGCATCACCGGCATCATACGATGATTTCAATCGACGTGTGAAAAGTGAATTCAGTTTGGTGGAAGCGCGATGGCTTGAGACACAATCACCAGACGAATCTGTGAACGTTCCTTTGGGTTCTAAACAGCGCAAATAATTGACGCTTCATTTCAAAACCCCCATGATCCATGATAGAATCCCGCACGCGATCAACCGGCGGGCACAAGGAGACAATCATGAATTCACTGTACGCGTTCACCCTTCTATCCCTCTCCGTATCCGGCGCTCCAGCCACGACGCCGGCAACAAACTCTGACGAGCTGTCCAAACCGCGCCGACCCGTCTCCACCTACTCGATCGTCGCCCGCGATACATCCACCGGCGAAATCGGCGTCGCGGTACAGTCGCATTGGTTCTCCGTCGGCGCTGTCGTGCCGTGGGCCGAGGCCGGTGTCGGAGCCGTCGCCACGCAATCGCTCGTAGACCCGTCATACGGACCCCTCGGTCTCGAATTCATGCGGGCCGGTCGCGCCGCGCCTGACGCCTTGAAGGCCCTCGTCGCGGGCGATCCCGGTCGCGCCGTGCGTCAAGTTGCGATGATCGACGCCAAGGGCCGAGTGGCGGCCCATACCGGGGAGAAGTGTATCCAGCCCGCTGGCCACGTCGTCGACACCGACGTCCATTTTTCGGTGCAGGCCAACCTGATGTCGAATGAGACGATCTGGCCGTCGATGGCCAAGGCCTATCGACAGGCCGAGGGTGATCTTGCTGATCGCATGATCGCCGCGCTCGAGGCCGCCCAGACCGCCGGTGGAGACATCCGGGGCCGGCAGTCCGCCGCCCTGCTGATCGTCTCCGGTCAATCGACCGGAAAACCGTGGGTTGATCGCCGTTTCGACTTGCGCGTCGAGGACCACCCCCAACCCGTGCAGGAACTCAAACGACTTGTCCAACTGCAACGCGCCTATCTGCACATGAACGAAGGCGATCTGGCGATCGAGCACAAGGACTTCGCCTCGGCGAATCGGGAATATACCGCCGCCGAAAAACTCGCCCCGCACTTGGTGGAAATCCCCTTCTGGCGCGCAGTCACCCTCGCGAGCAACGATCGACTCGAAGAGGCCCTGCCCATCTTCAAAAGCGTCTTCAAACGCGAGCGCGTCTGGGTCGAGCTCGTCCCCCGCCTGGTCCGATCGGAATTGCTGCCCAATGATCCCGCTTTGATCAAAAAAATAACCGCCCAAGCTCCCAAGTAGGGTGGGCACTGCCCACCATCGTTTCTTCTTCTGATTGTTTTCTACCTTTTCTTTTTCTGTTTGTCTTCGTTTCTTCTATTGTTATTTCGACGTTTCGACGTTTTGACGTTTCGACGTTTTCCTCCCGCCCCGCCCCGCCCATCCGATGTTGATCATCGTGGCAACCAGGATCAGCGTACACCCCCCCAGCGACCACGGCCCGGGCAATTCGCCGTGAATGAAAAACGTCCAGATCGGATTGATGACCGGCTCGATGAGGAGCAGAATCGACGCCGTCAACGCCGGGACATGGGCGATCCCCCGGGTCATCAACACATAGGCCAATCCAATTTGAAACACACCGAGAAAGGCAACCAGCGCCCAGTCGCCCGCGGTCCCCGTCGGTACCGGCCACGCCAAGGGCAGGCAGACCAGGAACGCGACCAGATTCCCGATCGCCACGGCGGAGATCGCACCCGTCCCCCCACCCGTCTTCCTTCCCAGCGAGCGCATGCCCATGATCGTCAGCGCCCAGCTAACCCCCGCGACGGCGGCGAGGATGTTCCCCGCGAGGGGATTCGTCGCCGTCTCCCGCGGCGGCTCGGCGCCGACGAAAAACAGCACGAGCCCCGTCGCCACCACCCCCATGAACACACCGTCGCGCAGGCGGATCGACTCCCGGAGCAGCAGCGGGCCAAGCAGCAGCACATAGAGCGGGGCGGTATCCTGAAGAAAGATCGTGTTGGCAGAGGTCGTGAGCTTGTTGGCAAGGACGAAGAGAATCATCGTCGCGGAATAGGCCAGCCCGACCGCCGCACTCCGCCGCGACCAGCCCCGCCGTGCCGACGGGAGCACCACCAGAACCGCCAACGCCGCCAGCCCCGAACGAAACCCCGCGATCTGCCAGCTCGAAAACGAACACGCCTTGATCGCCGCCCCCCCGGTCGAGAACAGAACCGCGGCGGCGATGATCTGAAGTTGTCCCAGCCCCTGTCTCCGCATACCGGTTGAAGAGTGGGCACTGCCCACCATCGCCTCTTTTCTTCTTTTTTTTTCTTTGCTGTTATTTTGACTTTTTGACGTTTTGACGTTTTGACGTTTGGACGGTTCCCCCCCTATTCCATCTCCTCCAACAGCGCCATCGCCCGGCGAAGATGCGGAATCACGATCGACCCGCCGACGATCAGGCCGACATTAAAAATCTCCATGAGTTGCTCATCCGTCGCCCCCAGTTCCTTGCAGCGAATGACGTGATACGCGATGCAGTCGTCGCACCGCAGCACCAGCGACGCCGACAGACCGGCAAACTCCTTGCTCAGCGCATCGACCGCCCCGGCCTCATAGGCCTTCCCGTCAAGCGTAAAGAACCGGTTGATGTTCAGATTCCCCGCCGCGAGAATCCGCTCGTTCATCTTCTCGCGAAACGCGCGAAACTCTTCAAGACGCTTTGCCATATTCCAAGCCTCTCAAGTGGGTGCGACGAACCTGATCCACACCCCACTGTACCCCGCCCGCCATCCGGTGCCAATCACCCACGGCGATCAGAGCCGCTCCTTCAGAGCCGCGACCGTCAGGGAGTGGTCAGCACTCACATTCGAAGGCCCTGTCGCATGGATATGGAGTGAACCCGGCCCACAGTCCCTGCCTATCCCGCGGCGCCGGTTTCCAAACGGTGCGAGTGGCAGATTCCAAACTTGCCACCCGGGCGTCAGGAAGCCTTCTCAATCGTCAGAATCGTCGTCTCCATCCCCATCCTCACTCTCATCCGCCGACGCGCAAAGCACCACCTCGCAGTCAGCCGTATTCCAGCCTCGTCCACCGCCGTGACGATCAGGATCGCCGCAGCCGCCTCAATATCCAACCGGTCATCCTTCTCATGCACCCGACACCCGTCCTTGCACTTCAGCCGCACGATCGTCCCATTCTCAACGGGCACCTGCAGGCACCCGATATCGACCACCGCCGAGATCTCCACCCCCCCGCAATCAGCCCAGGCGCCGAAGAGGATCGAAAACAGTGTAGGGTGGGCACCGCCCACCGCTTCTTTTTCTTCTTCTTCTTCTCCACTCCCTCTATCCTCATCATCGCCATCTTCGCTGTCGTCCCCCGTCACCGGCACAACCTCACACACAATCTCCGGCGGCGTCGTGTCCAGAGGATCTTCACACTCATCGGGTATGCCATTGCAGTTCGTATCGTTTCCGACAATTAGCCGGGTACAGCCCACCCTCTGTCGAGTGAATGGCGCACCGTCCTCGTCGCCGAATGGTGGTCCGATCGCTCAACAGTGCCCGGGCCGCATCGTTCCGCTGAATTCGGCGCATGCACACACCCAGTGCCGCGCACGGGTGCAAGCGCATCCTCACACAGAGACAGATAGGAGTGATTGGCGAAAGGCGAGTGGGGTATGAAACAACTATTAGGGAAGGATATATAGAGTACGAATAATATTCAGTTCGCTGTCGCCATTTACCCGATGCCTCGTAATGCTATTGCTGCCTCCGATAATATACAGTGATATCTATCTTGTCAAGTCCCAAATGATTCTGGCCTGCTCCCAGGGTAGATCAGAGTCGAAATCATGCTGACAATTTTAGTGGAGCGCTCAACTTTTCTCGCTGGCAATGGTTCAGCTGGGTTATGCAGCCGATCATTGCAGGAGCAGGCCGACAAACGCCGCCGTGTCGCCTTCCAGCGATCCCGTGTTGAAATCCGCACAGAGTGGCTCTTCCCCCGGCTCCGATGGCTGGCCGAGCTTGGCTCGCACATATCCACCGATGTCGTCCCCGTTGACCAGACCATCCTGGTTCAGATCACCGCTCAGTCCGCAGACCGCATGCGGGAACTCGTAGGCCCCCATGGATACAATCGGCGGGCCGTTCATGCCGGCATTGCCGCTATCGGCGCTGGCCGGATCGTCGGTGAATCGGCCGCTTCCGTCGAGATCGACCGGCGTCCGCTCGAGACTGTCCCCGTCTTCGTCGAGATCGGCCCCGTCGGCGGGCACGGCGTCGTTGTTGCCCGCATCGTTGCAGGGTGATCCCGTGCTGAGTCGCAGGTCTTCATCACCCGTGCCGGGGATGCCGTCGGACCCGAGCTCATCGGCATAGAGTGGATCGATTGCGATGTTGCCGACCCCCGGAAACGAACCTTGAATATCACTGTAGTTGACGACATGAGAAAAGACGTCGCCGTCCAGAGCAGCTGCGAAGTTGCCCCAGATGACCGAGTTCGTCAGTACCGGAATGCTGAGGTTCTCGCTGGTGATGACGCCGCCGCCCGAGTTGGCGGAAAATGTGCAGTTCGTGATCGTCGGGCTGCTGGTGACGTTGTGAATCGCGCCGCCGGCAAAAACCGCGTCGTTCGCGTTGAACAGGCAGTTGGTGATCGTGAAATCGCTCTCAAAACTCCAGATGCCGCCGCCGGTGAACGAGCCGGTGTTACTTTCAAAGACACAGTTGACGATCCGCACCGAGCTCGCGTTGTTCCACATCCCACCGCCCTGTTGAGCGGTGTTGTCCCGAAAGACACAGTCGACCACCGTCGGGCTCGCGGTGCCGTTGAGCATGCCGCCGCCGACGATCGGGCCGAGGACGGTGCCTGTGCCGCCCGTGATCGTGAAACCTCGGATCACCGTCGTCGGCCCCTCGCCGGTGTTGCAGGTCACGACGGTGCCGCTCAGACCCGTGGCGTCGATCGTCGTCTCGGCCGGTCCCTGTTCGCTGTGGAGCGTGATCGCCTTACCCAGCAGGTTGATCAACTCGTTGTAGACGCCCGGCAGGACCAGCACGTCATCGCCTGCTGCCGCGGTGTTGATCGCTCCCTGGATCGTGGGGAATTGCGTCGGCACGATGTGTTGCGCGGCCCAGCCGGTCCGGGTGAGGATGAGCAGGCAGCAGATCCCCCATACCCCCACAGGTGCGAACCGTAAACGCTTCGTGTACAGGCTCCCCACCGGAACCTCCTTACCGAGTGGTGAAGATATCTCCCGAGCGGCTCGCTTATCTATTATTGGACTCGTTTTGCACCCCCTACGTCAAGACTTGCAGTCCCGATTTTGAGAATTTCGTGGAGGGAATGATCGGCCATCAGAGGGTATCAGGTGCGGATCAATCGCACCCTCGCCTGTCCCATCGCGAGTTACGCGTTTTTTGACGCGACCTGCACCGTGAGGCCGTCCGGATCGTCGAAATAGACGCGGTTTTCCGTCCGGCGCGGGTTCAAGCCGGCCGCCTTCAGCCGATCCACCGCGTGAGAGGGCCTGTAGTCCCGGATCGTGTAGCAGTAGTGGTCCAGACCGGGCTTTTTGTCCCGGAACAGGGCCACGAAGTGTTCACCGCAGTCCATGAAGCACCGCCGATCGCCGCTTTCGCTTCGGACCTTCAGGCCCAGATGTCGCCTGTAGAAATCGCGCGATCGGGCCACGTCGGTCACGCTCAGCGCGACGTGGTTCAGCGCGAGCGCCTCGAATGTGGGCGCCGCGGGTTTCGGCTTCCTGCCAACCACCAAGCGGGGGGCCTGTTGCGGAGAGGCTGCCGTGGATTGCGAAGCCGCAGCAACGCGCTGCACGCCCGCGATGGCCGCGATGACGGTCCCCATCCGCGCCATCAACTGCCGCCGCGTCAGCATCCCCCGCTCAAACGCCTCGACCATCTGTTCGATTTCATTCAGCATGGCATCTTGTCCTTCTCATGAGTGATTTTGTCGGCACTACCAAGATTTTGACTGAGCAATCGTCAATCATAGGGATTGGATTTGAATGACCGCAGCACATTCTTCCCGATGAGATCCTGCAAGAACTGATCTCCAACACTCTGAGCAATCCAAACGCATTCTGCTGCGAAGTTGTCAAAGGCACAGAACACGAGTTCTTCTCCCTTTTCGATCTGGACGTGAATCACTCGATCGCGCAGGCCCACAGTATGCAAGATCCTTGATTTGATGATCTTTGTAGTTTCTGTCTCCAATGGAAGAATGATGAAATCCTGGCGCGGCCAGATAGTATTTCGTCGAAGCACTGACCACTCATCGAGCTTGATTCCCGCCACACATGTGTGATCCAGATTCGACAGATCACCTTCAAGAGAGATGTGAGCGTTGCCACAAAGCCACTCAATCAGAGAGCAAACAAGAGCCACAGGGTTCCGTATGTCGAGTAGATATGTCGGCGTCGTTATGTTCTGCTGGCCTCGCTCGTTCTTCATTGCAACGTTCCATTCTTGGGAGCAATTCATTGCGGACATCCGTCCCATCAGTTGAGCCCGATGCCAGCTCTTTCCCAGTGATCTACCAACGAAAGCAAACTGATTTCGTAATGCTGACTGAACGCGGATTCGTTGACCTAATGAGCCGCTACAGGCACCCAAGCCGCCCGCCGTCGACGGGCAGGTTGATGCCCGTAACGTACGACGCCGCGGGGGAGGCCAGGAAGCCCGCCGCCGCAGCAATCTCGTCCGGGTTGGCAAGTCTGCCCATCGGAATCCGACCGACCATGTCCGTCTTTACCCGCTCTTCGGATACATCCCCGGCCTTGGCCTTCGCCGCGATCAGCGAGCCAAGCCGGGCAGTATCAGTATAGCCCGGCAGGAGGTTGTTGACCGTGATGCCGAATGAAGCGAGTTCGCCCGCCGTGGTCTTGGCCCAGGCCGCGACGGCCCAGCGGGTCGTATTGGAGACGCCGAGACCGGGGATCGGCTCCTTGACTGATGTCGAGATGATGTTGATGATCCGCCCATTTCTCGCCGCCTTCATCCCCGGCAGAACGGCCTGCACGAGAATCTGGTTGCAGACGACGTGCATGCGAATCGCCCGAACGAATGCCTGCGGATCGGTTTCGACGATCGGTCCGTGCGGCGGCCCGCCGGTGTTATTCAGCAGAACATGAACCGGGCCGGTCTCCCGCAGGTGGGCCTCGATCTTCGACTTGAGCGTGTCGGGTTCGGTGAAGTCCGCCGTGACGAAGTGGTGTGTCTGTCCATTATCCGCCGGCAGTTCCTCTCGCACACGTGCCAGGGCCTTTTCGTCTCGGGCGACGAGTGTCACCTCGGCCCCCAGCCGGGCGAATCGCATCGCGCAGGCCCGGCCGATCCCCTGTGTGCTGCCGCAGGCAATGGCGCGCCTGCCCGATAGACTGTAATCCTGAACGTCCATTGTTTCCCTCGAATGCGCCGTACTATGCTCCGGAATCACGAGGCGATTCTACCCGATCTCGATGCGAATGAGAAACGCCCAATCGTTGACGCTCATAAGCTCTACAGCTACCCTGAGTGGATGGCCGCGGAGCCGACCGACACAGACGAACAGCGCATTTTGAACGAGCGCCGCGAGCGCGTCTTTCTCGTATTCGCCGGTCTCTTTCTCGGCACCCTGGCGATGCTCAACATCCTGGGCATTACCCGGTTCATCGATCTCTCGT
>JBHHUV010000009.1:0-19213 GCA_046754005.1 Phycisphaerae bacterium
CTCACGGTGCGGGGAGCGGGGCGGCATGTGACGATGTTCGCGTTGATTGGTTTGGCGATGCTGTCAACTGCTAGCGGTTGTGGTCCGAACCAGCGGGACATCAATGCGTTTATTCATCACTGGGAGGCGTCGGTTTCGGGAACAAACTATCTCGTTCAGCCTCCCGATTCCCTGGAGATCAGCTCTGCCAACGCCCCGGAGATCGACGGTGAAATCCAGACAGTCGGCTCCGATGGAAAGGTCGCTCTGCGCCTGGTGGGGGAGGTCAAGGTCGCAGGATTGACGCCGGTAGATATCGCGCGGAAACTCGAATCCCTCCTGAAGAAATACTATCAGGATCCGGTTGTGAGCGTTCGCCTGTCTGCAAAAGTGAGCAAGAAAATCTATGTGTTCGGTCAGGTTGGCCGACAGGGCGCGATGCCGTTTACAGGGCGAGATACGGTCCTGAGTGTGCTCGCCGAGTCCAATCCGACCTTTCTCGCCTGGAAGAGCAAAGTGAAGGTCATCCGCCCGAGCCATGAAGAGGGTAAACGCCACGTCATCACCGTCGATGCCGACAAGATGATGAAGGAAGGTGATCTCGAACTCAATATGCTGTTGGAAGAGGGGGATATCATCTATGTACCCCCGACGCCGTTGGCGTGGATTGGCCTGCGTGTGCGCGAGTTCTTAAATCCGATGCAACCGGTCTCGCAGGCGATCATTCAGCCTGGATACACCGCCCAATCGGTAGATGATTATTATACGCCAACTCAGTGAAAATCGGCGAGAAACTCGTAACTTAGTGACTAAACTGGCCCGGCCGTCCGCGGGTATGATGAAATGGTGAAACATGCAACATCACCAAATTGACGAATTTTCGGTCACGGACATCCGTCACACGATTCACGAGATGTGGCGCGTCATCAGCATGCGTCGCTGGTATTTCGTGTTTCCAATCTGTGCAGTATCCACGATCGCCTTTTTGTGCGCATTGATGGTCCCTCGCATGTACCGGGCCAGTACCGTAATCAAACGCGAACACGATCCGGTCTTCGAGACCATCGGCGACGAGCAGTGGACGCAGCCCTATCAGGAAATTCGGGCGCGAATCGACGAGGAGATAAGAAACACCGCGTTTCTGGAAGATGTTTTGGCTACGTTGGGGCTTCCCGAAAAACCGGTTGCACGCAATCAGACATCCGGAGACGCATACATGCCGGCCGCGCCGGCCGACCCGAATGCAAGAACGGCACTGGCACGAAAAATCTCCCAGGGACTGTCGACCTCGACTGTCGACTCAATGGGCAATCGAGAATTGATTCGCATCAGCCTGAAGATGAATGATCCGACACACATTATTGAGATTCTGAGGACGGTTCGAAATAACTATGTCCGACGTGCTCGGACGATGACGATCGAGATCATGGAAGACGTGAAGGGCTTTCTTCAGGCCGAATCCGTCCGGTGCCGTGATCGATTGGATCGGCTTCAACGGCAGGTCGTCGAATATGAACTGAAATATCCCGGGATCAATCCAAACCTGCCCGATCCCACGAATGCGGAACAGTCGGCATTGATGATCGAGCGCATGGAGGTGGAGCGACAACGGGAAGAATTGGCGATGAAGCTCGAACAGGCGAAGACCCGCATGGCTCAAATCGCAGGGGTGGAAGGCCAACCGAAAGTGCCCCCGGAGCCCACCTTCCGAGCAGAACCCAATCCACGTTATGCGGAATTGACGGCTGAGATTATGCGCTTAAGGCAGGAAATCGCCGACGGCCGGATGCTCCGTGGAATGACGGATGCCCATCCCACGATTCAGTCCAACCGACGACAACTCGAAGCTCGACAAGCGGAGCTTGCGGATACGCCGCGGGTGTTGATGGTCTCGGCGCCCCGTGTTGACGAGCCGGGTGTGAATCTTGCGGAGATGGATAATTTGAAGAGTGAGATCGACGGATACGCCAGTCGGATCGATGTTCTGAAATCCCGCCTGGAGCGCATTCGTGAACATCTCGGTGCGATCGATCATCGACGTATTCTGGCGATGGAACATCGCCGGGAATACATGAAGGTCTCGACCGAGGCGACTGAATGGGCAACGAAGCTCGCAGCCTGGAGAAAACACATCGCCCCGATCCAGGAGGCGCTCTATCTCGAGGATCAGGATCGCAGCATCCATCTGGCCACAGTCCAGGAGTCTACCTCGGTTGGCGCACCCGTCGCACCTGATTCGAATTTCGTGATGGTGATCTGCCTCGGAATCGGTCTCGCGGCCGCCGTGATTGTGGTTTTGAGCGCCGAATTGATCGACCGGTCCTATCGAACCGTCAAGCAATTATCCACCTCCATTGGCGTGCCGGTCATCGAGAGTATTGACGAAATTATGACGGCAGCCATGCATCGCAGACGCCGGTTTCGTCATCTCGTACTCATGCCGGCGGTCGGCGTTTTCCTTCTCTCTGCGATGGTTTGTTCGGGGGCGATGGTGTATCTCTCCCTGAAGGAGCCGGGGGATGCCCCGCCGGCTGCGACCATTTCCGAGAATGTCGATGCCCGAGTTCCAACCAACAACATCACTTATAGCCGGAAACAGGAATCGGGTGCCTTGATACCAGTCATTGGAAACTCGTAACTTAAATGAGTCTATCATGGGTCGAATCGCGGAAGCATTAAAAAAAGCGGAACTCGAACGGAATCGCAAACTCCGTTCAAGTCGGGCGGATGGATTGACTGAATCAGATCGGCATCGGGATAATTCCATTGCCGATGATTTCAGCACCGCTGCGTCGAGCATTCGGTCATCCCGATCGGTTGCATTGCCTCCCCTGCGCGAAGATGTGACTCAGGGATTGTCCGGCGGATCCACGCGTTGGGAGCCTCGGGGATTGTCACCCTGCTGGGATGTTCAGCCTACGGTCGTCACAGTTCACGATCGATCATCCGTCATCACAGAGCAATACCGAGCGGCCAGAACCTGGCTACTCCGTAGAAACGCGGCCAATCGGCGCGGATGCATTGCCATCACAAGCAGCATCCCACGCGAGGGCAAGAGCGTGACCACGGCCAATCTGTCCGTGGTAATGGCGGAAGTCCGCCACATGAACGTCTTGGCCGTGGATTGCGACCTTCGACAGGGGAGCCTCTCGAGGTTGTTCAAAATACCCAATACTCCCGGCATGGCGGAGGTTCTGGCGGGCAAGGCCAATCTCGACGATGCGATTGTGGAGACACCCTTGGGGAATCTCTCCTTTCTTCCCGCCGGTTCGAGCGGAGACCTGAACCCCGCCGAACTCCTCAACTCCAGAACGGCCGCCTGGGTCTTCGACGAAATCCGCGAGAGATACCACTACGTCCTGGTCGATACACCTCCCGTGAAGTGGTTGTCCGACGTCGGCGTCATTGGCGCCCTGTGCTCCGGGATCGTCATGGTCGTCCGCATGAACAGGACCGCCTCCCACCTCGTTCGTCAATCGTTGCATTGGTTGCAGGCGAACAATCTCGAGGTGTTGGGATGCATCGCCGCGGACTGCAGAACAAAGGGTGCTCGTTACGAATACCAGGCCGGCGAAGACGATTGATCGGGTGTCATCGGGGCCGTTGTGCCCGGACCCGTCTTGCAACACGGACGATTCTCTTCGATCCACCGCGACAGCTTCCCGTCCCCCTGTTGTGAAAACACTGAGGGTCATCCCCTACGAAAACAGGTTTTCGAAGGATTGGGACGACTTTCTGAAGCGCCATTCCGAGGGAACTTTTTTTCATGGATCGGCCTGGAAACAGGCGGTCGAACGAACCTTCGGCCACCAGTCGCGCGGTCTGATTGCAAAACGCGGATTCGATGTTGCCGGGATCCTCCCCCTGTTCGAGATTCGAAGTGTCTTGGCCGGACGGTTGCTCGTCAGCATTCCCTACGCAACATACGGCGGGATTCTGGCGGAAAATGCCGAGGTGAGCGCCGCGCTGTTCGATCGGGCGAAGATGCTCGCCCGAAAGATAGGCGCACGCTCGATCGAGCTGAGATCGATCAAGGCGAGCGTCTCATCGCTCGAAAGGCGACGGACACACGCCACATTTCGAAAGGCACTGCCCCGCGATCCGGATGAAGTTGCCGCCACATTCCCGAGGAAGGCCCGCGCCGCCGCCCGCCGCGCCGCCGAGCGTTACGGTCTGACCGTCGCATTCGGCGATGCACACCTGCCCGAGGTCTGGCGTCTGTATGCAAGATCCATGCGACGATTGGGTTCGCCTAATTATCCCTATCGTTTTTTTGAGACACTGGCCCGATCCGAGAAACAAGATCACGTGGTGCAACTTGTGTACTATCAAAATCGGCCGGTCGCCGGTCTGCTCACGTTTCTACACCGCGATCATGTCATGCCCTACTTCGCCGGCGTGGACGAGCGCGCGGGCATCTACGGACTGAGCCATTTTCTCTACATGGAGTCAATGCGATGGGGCGTCGAGAACGGCTATCGAATCTACGATTTCGGCCGCACGCGGATAGACAACACGGGGCCGTTTCAGTTCAAGCGGCACTGTGGCTTTGAGCCGATGATGCTGGAGTATCAGACCGCCGTTATGCCCGGACATGCGCCCCCCGACTTATCCCCGAGTTCACCCCGGTGGATCGCGGCCCGAAGGGTCTGGAAAAACCTGCCCCTCTCGATCACCCGCCCACTGGGAAGCTGGTTGGCCAAATCGATTCCGGGATAAAGGAAGTCTGGTGCCATGCCGGGTGCCATGCTTACACGCCCCGGCCTCATGGGGAGGGTAAGCATGTCGAGGGCGAGTAAGCATGTAGAAACACATTGGTTGTGGCAATAGCGGCGCTGTAGCACCGGTTTCCAACCGGTGCGTGTCGCAGGTTTCGATCCTTCGATACGGGTTTTTGGATACTCTCTAATATGGCAGCGTCAAGTATTTCCATAGCACCTGACAGCGAAGACAGTTCGCCCCGAAGGGGCTGCAACCTGTCAGCCCAGGGCAGAGCGAAGGCGGCTCACAGCCGCGTAGCGCCACCCTGGGTCATCGCGATCACAAACACCCAGCCCTGAAAGGGCGATACAACGGCAAACCCGACTGAAACCGGATTTGATAATCGCCGATTCAGTCATGGACCCATTGCAAACACAAGAAGATGAAACCCCGCAAAAAAATCCTCTTCCTCACCAATCGCCTCCCCTTCCCCCCCGACAAGGGCGACAAGATACGCACGTATCATCAACTCACTCAGCTTGCAGATTCTCACGACGTCTGGTGCGCCTGTTTCGCTGATACTCCCGAAGATGTCGCACGGGCCGACGAACTGCAACGCCGGTGCCGATCCGCCATCGTCGTTCCCTGGAACCGAATATCAGCGATCCCCAGGACCGCCTCCGGCTGGCTGAGCGGCAGACCCTTTACGGAGGCCGCCTTCACGCACCCGTTCCTTGCAAAACGTCTCGGGGCATTAGGCCGTCGGATACAGTTCGATTCCGTAGTGGCGTTCTCATCCATGATGGCGCGG
This sequence comes from Phycisphaerae bacterium, assembly GCA_046754005.1. Taxonomy (GTDB): domain Bacteria; phylum Planctomycetota; class Phycisphaerae; order UBA1845; family UTPLA1; genus CAYXGR01. Next base: position 5,492 of record JBHHUV010000009.1, read on the forward strand.
CAGGCCCTCGCCGTACCCGCGCGGCGGCACGTGTTGGACCTGTGCGACGTTGATAGCGAGAAGTGGTTCGACTACGCCCGGGCCTCGCGTTTTCCCCTCTCATCGTTGTGCCACCAGGAAGGCAGACGCCTTCGCGCGTGGGAGCACGCCTGTCTGAATCGATTCGATGCCACCCTCGTGATTACCGAACGCGAACGCGCCCTCCTCGATCCTTCTGCCCGACGCGAAACCCTCCACGTCATCCCCAACGGCGTGACACTGAACGATGATCAGGCATTACTCGCCTCACAGTGCGGCCCCGTCATCGGTTTTCTGGGTGTGATGGACTATCGGCCTAACGTTGAGGGTGTCCGTTGGTTTGTCCGGCACGCCTGGCCGAAGGTGCTGCGAGAATGTCCCAACGCGAGGATGCTGATCGTGGGAAGACGACCGGTACGGGGTATCCGTCAATTGGCGAAACTGCCCGGCGTCGAAGTCACCGGTGAAGTTCGGGACGTGAGGCCCTACCTGACTCGTTGCCGCGTCATCGTCGTACCGCTTCATATCGCACGGGGGCTGCAAAACAAGGTCCTGGAGGCCATGGCTGCACGGCGACCGGTAGTGGCCACGTCCGCGGTCGCCGCCGGTCTCCATCCCGGACAGCGCCGACCCGTCCTCACTGCCGATGATCCATCTCGTTTCGCGATGAAGGTCGTGGATCTTTGCCGGTTCGATGGCCTGTGCCAACAGGTCGCCGACGCGGGCCACCGATTCGTCGCCACTCATTACAACTGGTCGGAGGCGATGCAACTTTACGATCGCAGGGTACTCGGCGTACCGATCGAAGAACTCTCGGATGGCATGCACAGGTTTAGTACTGGGGATGGCATGCCCAGGCGCAGCGCTGGCATGGTGTGTAAGGTGATGCCCAAATACCCTCCTCGGCGAGCTGAGATCGTTGGGGAATCGGATATCAAGCCACTCCACGCAACCCAAATCTCCAATTCCAAGCCGGATATCACTTCAGTCCAAGCTCAACACGATCGATAGACCTTATGAGACCGTCTGGTAATGCCGCGAGCCACGCGGCCCATGCGGTCGGTGCGCCTTGGAGAAGCGATGGCAAACCCCGCTTCCAAATCCTGCAACCCTTCCCCAACAGGTCTCATCCAGATTGCCGGTACCGGGTCGGAAACCGATATCTGGAAAAGGGGTATGTTGTCGGATTCCCAGCGCGCAATCATCGCCGATCATCCCTCGTCGACAGATTCTCCGCCAATCTGGAATGCCCGTGCACCCCGGACCGTCCTCGTCCTGGCAAGCCGCTTTCCGCCGGTTGCCTCGGTCGGCGCGACCCGAGTTCGAAAGTTTGTGAAATACCTGGGGCTCTATGGCTGGAAGCCCATCGTCATCACCGGGGCCATGCGCCGTGAGAACTCCACCTCACAGGAAGCGCGTCGGTCGACCGATGAGGAAAGCCTACTCGATTTGCCTGAGGGGCTGCCGGTGCATCGATTGAGCCCGGTACTCGACCATTGGCCGACCCACTTCAGCCGGGCCGCCGCCAACCGCCTGGCGTCGTCGACCGGATGGCTTGGCCTCGACACCGCACGTTGGGAGGCCGGACTCAACTGGCGATTCCAGAAAATTCACGATCGTCTGTCTTTTCCCGATCGGGGGATCTGGCGATTGGGTTCGGCCCTCCGATTGGCCCTCCGGCTTCACGATCGTTACCGGTTTGACGCGATCTTCTCATCCGGCATGCCGTTCAGCGATCATGTCGTCGCCCTGGCGGTTCGTTCCGTGCTGCGACGACCCTGGCTGGCCGACTTTCGTGATCCGTGGGTGGAGTACATCCATTGGCGCCAGTGGCGAAGCGAGCTGGGCCGGCGCATGACGCGCTGGGCCGAAGCCGCCGTCGTCGCCCGCGCTTCCGCCGTCATCAGCGTGAACGATCCGATGTGCCGCCGATTCGCGACGCGTTATTCCACGGGCGATGGCGAAAAGTTCGTTACTATCTCAAACGGTTTCGATCCGGTGGATTACAAGCAAACAACACAGCCCAAGACCCATTCACATTTTCGCCTGGTCTACGCGGGATCGCTCTACAAGACACGCAGTCCGGCGAAGGTGATTGAGGCCTTCCGGCTGTTTCTTCACCAGACGCCGGGAAGCCGGGACCATGCCCGGTTTGAGTTTCTCGGCCGACCGGGGCCGCATTCCGACCTGCTGAATGATCCGGGCGACGCCGATACGGTCCATTATCTCGGCATGTGTTCGCACGCCGCCGCCTCCCGGGCCCTGGCCGATGCCGATCTGAATGTCGTCGTACTGCCGAACGTGCCGGGCAGTGAAAACGATACCACCACAAAAATATATGAAAGCCTCGGGAGTGGCCGATCGATCCTTGCCGCCGTCCCACTCAATGGCGCCGCCGCTTCCGTGTTGCGCCCCTTCGACGGAGTGACACTCTGCGATCCCGACGATGTACCGGCCATCGCCCGGGGAATGACCGATTGTTACCGCAGATGGCTGTCGGGAACCGTGAACGTGTCACGCAGTCAGGCGGCCCTGGAGCCGTTGACGCGACGTCATCAGGCGGGAAAACTTGCGGCGTGTCTGGATCAGGCGGTCCGAGAAACCGCGTTGGTGGGGGGGGCGCCATCATGAACGCACTCCTGACTCGGACGGATTTCGATAAGTGGACCGGTCGGCTCGTTCGCCGCATGCGCCGCCGCCACAACGAACATTGCACCACGATTCTGACCTGGCACAGCGTCGCCCGCGAGGAATCACTCTTTACGTCGGGGACGCAACTCCGCCACCATCCCGCCGACTTCGAGCGCCAGATCGACTACCTCGCGGCCCATTACAACCTCATCAGCCTGCACGAACTCGTGCACATGTTTGAACAGGGGGAGCAACCCCGCCGGACCGTGGTTCTCACATTCGACGACGGCTACGCGGACTCTATCCGTGTGGCCCTGCCGATTTTATTCCGCCGTCGCATTCCCATGACGATTTTCCCCGTCACCTCGGTCATAGGAAATCGCGACTTGATGTGGCAACACAAGCTCGCCTGGCTGATCGCCTCCGGTTACGAATCGCGGGTCTGGAACATCCTGAAGGACGCAGGGTGGACGATTCCCGCCGAGCCGGAACCCCTGGCGACCTTCGTTCGGAGAAACTATCGAGCGACGCTGCTCGATGTGCTCGAGTCCGTGCTTCGCGACGTTGGCACGAGTGGCCCGGAATTGGCAGCCAAACACCGCCCTTATCTCGAAGATGAAGAGATCGCGGCGGCCGATCCCAACTTTGTGAGATTCGGAAACCATACGCATACCCATCCCGTCCTCGCGTCGCTCACGCCCAAGCAACAATTGGGCGAAATCATGACGGCCCAGCGGAAGCTATTGGAGTTGACCGGTCGAACCCCTTTGGCGATGGCCTATCCCTTCGGGCTGAGACCCCATTACAACGCGGAGAGCAAGCGACTTGCGCGTGATACCGGTCACCGCGCGGCGCTGGACATGCGCCGGCGCATGAATGTCGGCCGCGTCGATCCCTTCGAACTCAGCCGAAGGCCCGTCCCTGACGGACCCCAGATTGGCTTTGAAAAGATGATTGAATCCTGGCCCGCCAACGCACACGCCCCGCTCTCAGGAGGACTTCGTTGATGGATTCCGTCAAGTCTCAATCCAATAGCAAGTGTGCCGATGCTTCAAGCAGCACCATACCTGTCACTACTTCCCAACAGTTAACATCGCTCGAAACTCGAAACTCAAAACTCGAATCGCAAATCGAAAATCCCCCACGCTCCCCGTCTCGGGAACACACCCTCATCGTCGCCCCCTATCCAGGCGAATTCGGTTGGGAGCTGATGAACTGGCAGGGGCGCGTCCGATGGATGGCCCGTCACGGCGGCTTCGACCGTACCTTCGTGTGTACTACGCCCGATCGGCGTCCCTTGTATACAGACAATCACAGTGACGGTGGGATCATCTTCTGCCCCATGCCGCCGTCGGCACTGCCGGGCGAGGCCAACCAGGATCATCGTATCGATTCGACCGGTCACCGGATCGATCCAGTGGAATTGAACACCCTCATCAAGACACAAGTCCTGAAACAGTGCGAGTCGTTGGAAATAAATAGTCTATCCGCACGATTGTTCATGCCGGATTTCCGATCCGCAATCTGGCCGACGACCCATACTCATCAAGCTTTTGTAAATCTTCGAGTCAAGAGCCGGATCACAACGGATATCCTGCTTATCCAGCGCTATCGGTCGATCGCCCAGGATCGCAACCAGGCGCCATCGTGGTGGGACGAACTGGCCGAGCGGCTTCGTGCGTGCGGTCTGAAGGTTGAAACATACCAGCCGCGCGTCGACACGGCCATCGTTCAATTGTCGCGGGCTCGATTGGCCGTCGGCGCTTCGACCGGCGGGTTGCACCTCGCCGCCCTGTGTGGATGTCCGCACTACGTCTGGGGCAGCGGACCCGAGGCGCGATGGACCGCGATGGGCATCACCAACCGACAGAGGTATGAAACCGTGTGGAATCCACTGGGGACGCCCTGCCGATACGACGAGTGCGGCTGGAAACCCGGGCTTGATCATGTGTTGGAACAGGCCCGCCGATCACTGGATGAAATCGGTATCGGTGCCGGTCATCGCGTCGGAAGACAATGGATGCACTCAAAGTGGCGTATTAAACGAGGGTTTGCCCGAGTGTTGGAGACGTCTGGAGATGGAATGCCGTGGCCGTGGCGCCTGCGCACACTGGTCCGCCAACACCTCGTTTAGCATTGTGTTGTGACGGATTGGAAACGGACATACGTGTGCCACTGCTTCAAGCAGTGCATGCTCGGGTGCCATGCTTACACGACCCGGCCTTATGGGTCGGGTAAGCATGCCGATTACTTTGGTTGCGGCCGTTGGCAGCGCTGTGGCACTGATTTGCAAACCGCTGCGTATGACTTCAAAAAAATGGATCATCCTGTGACGGATCGTGACCTACTCCTGGTAGCCTATCATTTCCCGCCCTTCGGCGGCAGCGGAGTCCAGCGCGCCCTCAAACTGGCCCGCTATCTTCCGGAGACCGGTTGGCGGGTTCACGTCCTCACCGCCGCCCATGCGCATTATCCCCTGCTGGATGAAAGTCTGAATGACGAACTCGGGCCGAATGTCCAGGTGCATCGCGTGTCGGGCTACGAGCCGGGAGCTATCGCGGCTTCTCTCTGCCGATCGCGTCGTGACGAGTCGAATGAGCCGTCATCGCCGACACTGCTCGAAAATAGAATATACTGGCGCCTGAATAGAGGGTGCGATCTCCTCCACCTGCCGGAAACGGAGATGCTCTGGATCGGACCGGCCGTGCGGGCCGCGCGGAAAATAATAAACAAACATGCCATTCGGGCCGTCGTCACCACGTCTCCGCCCCATTCGATCCAGCGGGTGGGTCGAGAACTCCAGCGCCGCCTCGGCATCCCCTGGATCGCCGACCTGCGCGATCCGATCCTGGACGCCTTTGTCTACGATCCGCCGACTTCGAGGGCCGATCGCTATTGGTGCCGACTGGAAAAGATGATCGTCTCCGAAGCGGATCGTGTCGTTGTCACCTGCCCCGACTTGGCGGATCGCCTCCAGGATCGCTACCAGTCGGCACCGCCTTGCCGCTTCACGACAATCACCAACGGCTACGACCCCGGGGATTACTCCGCTCCGGAAAAATCCGTCCATAACGAATCGCATCTGAATACCCCCATCGCTACCGCAACCCCCTGTGGCACCGGTTTTCAACTGGCGCCAGGGTGCCATGCTTACACGACCCGGCCTTTTGGGGCGGGTAAGCATGCCGATCACCGTGGTTCCGACAAGTGCGCCACTGATTCAAACAGTGCTATCTGTGGCATCGAATTCCAACGAGTACAAGGACTCCAAAAGGGTAACTCGAAACTCAAACGCTTCCGACTCGGAAGTGTCGGTGTCTTCTACCGCGCACAGACCATTCAGCCCATACTGAAAGCCGTGCGGGCGATGCTGTCCGCACAACCGAATCTCACCCGCCAATTCGAATTCCGTGTCGTCGGCACCCTCTCCGCCGAACAGCGGAAACACCTTCGCGAGTCTGACGATACCTTCCTCACACTCACGGGACAACAGACTCATGCGAAGGCCGTCGCGGAGATGGCGGCCATGGATTCGCTGTTTCTCATGACCCCGGACCATCCCGGTGGGCGCTACTGCATCCCCGCCAAAACCTTCGAATACCTCGCTTTCGGCGGTCATATCCTCGCCCTTGTGCACCCGGACACGGCGCTCGAACGAATCCTGCGCGAAGCCGGGAATGTGACGATAGGCTATCACGGTGAAACGGCGGCATTACAATCCGCGATCCTCAAGCAAATCGAGCGATGGGCCGGCGGATGTCCGAATGAGCACCGCGACATGCGGGCCCTTCGGCGATTTCGCCGGGACACGCTCGCAACGGAATTCGCCGGTCTGTTGAATGCCTGCACGGAGCGAAGCGAATCGGTGCATGTATCCCGGGAAGCCGCCCCCGCTTCGTCCCCGGCGGAGGTACGTCTGGCATGAGGATCCTCTGGCACATGCCGACGCTGAAACGCCACACCTGCGGCTTGTCCATCCGCGCGCTTCGACTGGCTGCCGAGCTGCGTTCGTCCGGTCATGATGTGGTATTCACAGTCGATGCCGCCAGGACGGATATAGATGAGAACGTTGTCAACGGATTTCCGATAGAAAAGCTGGACGTGCCGATTCCTCGGATTTTGCACTGGTCGATTCAAGCGACCGCCCGCCGCAGAAAGGCGCGGGCCATCGTTCGTCGACTCTCGCGCGACCATGACGTCTTCCTCTCCTGCCAACCGGAGGTTGTGCATGCCTATCATGACGTGAAAATCAGACGCCATCATGCCCTGTCCATACCCTCACGGCTTGGCCGTCTCATCGGTATCCGATCGAATCCCGTGCCGAAGTGTATCTACGTCTGCGGCGGCTCCACGCTCCTCCACGATTCCGCCGATACCGCTGATCAGGCAGCCCTGCCCATCACGGCGCGCGGGTTCCACGCGCTTGACCGATACCTGAAACACAGAAATGAATCGGCGGGCTTCCGAGCCGCCGATGCCATCATCTTCGACAGCCTCCAGACGCGAACGGTCGTCGTGGATGTCTATCGAATCGATCCCGACAAATGTGTCACGGTTCACGGCGGCGTGGATGACGCAGTCTTCCGGCCGCCGGATGAACGGAAGCGGGCAGCGGCTCGGGCGAGATTAAAAATCGAGCGGGATGACTTTGTCGTGGTCTGGACGGGCAGGATGGCACCGGAGAAGAATCTCCCGCTGCTGATCCGGGCGACCACGAGGATACGAGAGTCGAAACCGCGCGTCTGGATTGTCGGAGACGGCCCCGAGCGGGACAACATGATCCGTCTGGCGCGTGATGAGGGCGTCGAGGCGCTTGTCTCGTTCACGGGGTCGCAATCCGATGTCCGGCCCTTCCTTCACGCGGCGGATTGCTTCTGCTTCCCTTCGAGAAGCGAATCCTTCGGTGGTTCACTCGTGGAGGCCATGGCCTGCGGACTGCCGTGTGTGGTTCTGGCGGCGGACGGAACCGTCACACGAAACGCCGGCGAAGAAATCTTCGGCGACCCGCCCTGTGGCGTGATGGTGATGGAAAACGATCCCGACGTATTAGCTGGGGCGATTGAAAAATTGAAAGCGGCCCCCGAGCGACGGCACCGTCTAGGTCACAGCGCCATGCGCAGGGCCCGCGCACGGTTCACCTGGTCGCGCGGTGGCCGGCGATTGAATGATTTGTTGATCCGGATGCTCAGCGACCCGATCGAAGACGGTCCCATCCGGGCTGCCCGTGTGGTGTTGAAGTAAGGATCGAAATAGATCTGATAACACCGGATTCCAATCCGGTCCATGGTGAAGATAACGAACCTTAGGCAAGTTTCTTTTTGATGCACGCTAAGCAAATAAACGAAACTCTGTGCGATCATGAGAACAATCGCATTGCCATTGAAAGGTGGTCGTAGAGGATGCCCATGCGCTTCATAATGTATGTCTCGCTGCTTTTGCTGATCCTGCCAGTTGTGTTCATGCGTCCATTCTTCGGCTTGTGTGTCTATTACGTTGTTTCCCTGTTGCAACCGAAAATGTTGTGTTGGAGGCCGGAGTTTCAGGATGCCATGTTGGTGGGAATCCCACTTGTTGTCGGCGCCATCGCAATCGGTGTCAAACGGAGACACGTTTCGGCTGAAGTCAATCAGGCCACCGGCCAGGTGTCCAAAATCATCACGCGGTTTATACGAAATCCGCTTTTCGAGCCGTCCTGGCCGATCGCCTTGTGCCTGTTGCTGATCGTCTATCTGGGTATAACACGTCTTTTGGTTCCATATCCCCTCTTCGAAACCAACTACCAGTTCAAGGGTCTCTGCAAGGTTCTCTTCGTCATGGCACTGCTCACCGGTCTCGTGTCCGATACCCGCCGATTTCGAATCCTCTTTCTCGTCGTCGCATTATCGAGCGGCTTCTGGGCCATCAAGGGAGGCCTCAAGGTCATCCTCCTCGGACCCCACCAGGTCTACGGAAAATCCTACGATAACAACCTCTTCGCCCTCGCAAGTGTCATGGCCCTTCCCATGATTTTCTATTACGGTCTGAGCCTCAAACACGTTCGATGGCGCTCCGTCTTCCTTGTTCTTTCCGCGCTCATGTGCGTTGGCATCATCGGATCCAGGTCCCGAGCCGGGTTCGTCGCCTTCGCCGTTGTGCTCCTTTGCATGGCCTGGAACAGTCGATATCGTCTGCGCGCCGTGTTTGCGGTCATGCTGGTCGCGACCGCCACCTTGGCCATGTCGGGTGGGGAAATCGTGGATCGCGTCGAATCCATCATCGATTATCGCCAGGATACCTCCTCCAGTTCCCGTTTCTACACCTGGAATGTAGCCTCCTCTCTCTTCAAGCAGAACCCACTCATCGGGGTCGGATTCAACAACTTCGAACTGGCCAAGGATCGCTACTTCGGCGGGCGGAAGGCGGCCCACAACATCTATCTCCAAAACGCCGCCGAACTGGGTATCCTCGGACATCCCATCTGGCTTTCACTCATATTCGGAACCATGCTCAGCCTCCACCGCTTCATGCGCCAGGCGCGCTGGTTCCCTCCCGACATGCGGTGGCCCTATTACTGCTCCCGCGCCCTGTTGCTCGGCCTATTGGGTTTCTGCGTCCACGGCATGTTCCACAACGAGGAATACCTGGAGTTCATGTTCTGCATGATCGGTCTCAACATCGCCCTCCAGGTGGTGGCCAACCGGGAGCTCAACACCCGCGAACTGTACGAGAGAGCAAACACCGGAACCGAGACTGGAAAGACCCCCGCACATAAGCCACCGGTCATGCAGCCGGCAGTGCCCCATCCGGGCAAGATGTTCGAACGCCCCTGGCGCATGACAACGATCGCAAGGCGTACTCGAGAGGTATTCTCACCCCTGGTTTATTAATCGATCACAAAAGATCCTGTAGTGATGCCGGAGCCTGTGTCGCCAGCACCTGTGGCACTGGTTTCAAACCGGTGCGAATCTCGAAGAGCCGCATCCATCAGAGCCGCGACCGTAAGGGAGCGGTCATCGCCCCCCCTCCCAGAATGATTCGAAAACATCGGGATCATGACACGCTGCCGATGGAATGACGGCCGCACGATCGCAGTGTATTGATACCCACCGCTCCCTTCCGGTCGCGACTCTGATCAATCGTTGAGAAATGCGGGTGAAACGTCCCGTCCACATCAGCCGCGGTTCACCCTGTTCATCACCCCACCCCCATTCACCCCAACTTCGTTATTTTGCTGTTTTATTGTTGTTTTTGTATTTGTTGTTGTTTTACTTTTTTATTTCGACGTTTCGACGTTTTGACGTTTCGAAGCTTCGATCGCCTCGATCAATCCCGGGCGATCCTGAAGTTGAAACGTCTGATCGTCTATATCCCACTTCCCCATGGGCGGCGTGTCGCGCGTTGTGATATAGACGTATTCGTTTCCGCCGATGCCGCCTCCCGGGGCATAGACCCCCACGCGGCGAACCTGTGACCAGGGGATTTCGATGGAGCCGGTCAGACGGATCATCCTCGGACCGCGCGAAGTCAGGACCAGCCGCCGAACGTAACCCCGGAAGGCGACTAGAATCGTCAGCGCGAGCACGATGCCCGCGGAGGTGCTCATCCAGATTGGTGTCTTTCCCAGGATCAAGGCGACCATCAGGCCATTGATGGGCGCCATCACGATCAAAAAGACCGGCCACGGTGTTTTCAGATAGGACCAGCTTCTGGGCACTCGCCGTCGTGCAGTAGAATCCCGAGAGCCGGGGGATGGAAGTGTGGATTCGTAGTTCGAAGACAAGACTCGGTGCCTGCACTATTGGTCGCAAATGAAATCACTTCCCGGCGATCGGGGTGGCGATACGACTGGGGCTGTCCAAGGGCATTTCGAAACCGGAAGTTATTGAATCTGCGTGCCTTATCGGGCGGGCCCTTCTTTTGGAGTCACAGCCTGATCGAGCCCGATTCTACCTTGCCCTGCGCAGTCCAGCCAGACTGTCAGCACGATCACCGATCATCTCGGAACGGTCCAAGGTCCGAAGAACCCCTGGAAACAGCGCTGTTCGGTTGACTTCACCACGTCTCGACGTGAAAAATAGCATGAGGATCCGTGAAGGGCCGAAGCCGCGGACCTCCTGACAACCGGGCCAGATGCACGGTTCTCGAAGCGGAGGGTGAATCAGCTTGAATACTCAAACACATAACACGATGTGTCCGTCTCTGAAACTTTGTCCCGCACCCGCGCGAGCCATGCGGATGCGATTCGGATGGGCGATCGTCGGTTGCATCGGAATCCTCGGCGCAGGCTGTACGGCCGCCGATTTTCTGTTCGGCCCGCTCCCGACCGGGACGCCCTCGAATACCGATCTCGAACTTGGCATCACCATTGTCCAGCCCAGCCAGGCCATCACGACGGCGGAGGGCGTCAAGACGATCGTACAATGGGCCGACATCGCCACGATCGAGGGAACCGTCGTGCGTGTCACCGCACAACGGATCAACAGCGTCAACGAGAATGATGGGGATCCGATCGAACTTGTGGGCAGCAGCACCACCGGCACCGGCCGCGACGCCCTCGCCGACGGAGACAACGACTTCTTCGAATGGGACATCGCCGGTGTCCGGGTTGGTTCCTACGTCATCACCGCCGTCATCGAAGCCCCCGATGGAACGACGCTCACCGCGCGTTCCACCGACAGCGATCGCGGGACGAACGGCTCGATCATGATCACGACGTCCCTCCCGGTTCCGACGCTCAGCTTTTCGGCCCCCGGCGCGACTGACCTGTCGGTAACGACGGGCAGCGTCTTCGACATCACCTGGACCGACAACGGGGATATGAATCCCGACGCCCTGGTGACGTTGGGCCTCGACATCGACGACGATCACGAAAATGACAACGAGATTATTCTCGTCAGCAATCAGCCGCTCATCGAAAACGACGTCAATGGCCAGTTTACATTTTTCTTCCAGGATGAAAACGGCAATCCCGTGCCGGACGGCAGCTTTACCGTCTTCGCCGTCATCGACGACAACGCCAACGACCCGGTCACCGTGGAAGCAACAGGAAAACTCCTTCTGAATCCATAAGGATCAGCGAGGTAATCCCATGCTGGACCCCATGCTGGACCGAGAAACCCTTCTCGGTCCTATCCCCATGGAAATCCTTTCCCATATTTTTTTCTTCTTCTTCTTCTTTTCTCAGCGTTCTCCGCGACCTCTGCGGTCAGAATCGTCATTTCTGTTGTTATTTTGACGTTTCGACGCTTCCCACACCGGCGATTTGGGCTGTCGCAGAAGCTCCGGATCAATATCGATATCCGTCAACGACTCTAAAAACGCCTGAAGATCGTCGATCTCCTCCGGCTTGAGATTCAGCGGCTTGAGGATCACTTCTCGATGATGACCGGGCGGTAGCGCCCCCTCCATCGTCGAATAGTGAAGCAAGACCCGCCGCAGCGTTGCGAACTGTCCCTGATGCATATAGGGTGCGCTCAGCGCCAGGTTCCGCAGGCTGGGCGTCTTGAATCGTCCCCAGTTCTCCGGCGGGTTTGCCAGAAACTCCAGCTTGGCCCGAGTCCGGGCGGATCGATCATCGCTGTATTCACCGGCGGCGTTGAACGGATCCGCAAGCACCGTGCGCGCTCCCTTCAGCCGTCCCGCATCCCGCGGTCGTCCCCCGCGCAGGGGCGCCACCCGGGTATCATGGAACTCCCCATCGGTAAAGTTCGGCCCACCGTGGCAGAGCCGGCAGTTGGCCCGGCCGACGAACAGCTTCAGGCCGCGCTGGGCAGATGCGCTGAGTGCGCGAAGCTTCTCGGGATCCCCGTCCTTCAGTCCCTCGACAAATACGTCGAATGCCGACCTCCGGCTGATGAGCAGCGATTCATAGGCCGCGATGGCCTTGCAGACATTGGTGAAGACGCGATTGATCGTCGCCTGATCCTCGGCTTTCATCGACGACCAGGCCACGTGGTGCGGATGTTGGGGGTTGTCCGGGACGGGTCGGCCGGCCTCGGGAAAACGCTTTTCATCCGAAAGATCCGGCAGCGGGCCGAAGATGGCGGCATAGGTATTACGAAGCCGAGTGTCTTGATTCAGGTAATGGGCCACCTCGACCCGGCTGAACCCCATCTCGGCCGGGTTCTCGATCGGTCCCATTGCCTGAGCCCAGAGCGAGTCCGCCCGCCCATCCCAGAAAAACCATCGATTGTAGACGACGTTCCAGAGCGACGGCGAGTGGCGGTTGACTTGGCCCAGCGCCTCGGCGAGCGGTTTGCCGTCCGCGAAGCCGCGTTTCGGATTGTGACAAGTCGCGCAGGAGACACTGCCGTTCGAAGACAGGCCGGTGTCGAAAAATAGGAATCGGCCGAGATGGGCGGCGACAGGATGGTTCGCCGCACGGTTGGTCGTATCCAGCGGCGCCGGTTCCAGCGGGGAATGTCGCCGGATCCGTCGAAGTTCAGCCAGCGTGAACGAGACGACCTGTGCCCCGGCCGGCGGGACGCCGTGCAATAAGGTTCCCGCCAGAAAGGCCGCGATAAGGGTACGGCGAAACGTGTACGTCGGTCCGAATTTCATTCCAGATGGATGTCGATCTGGGCGCGCTCGGTCACGGCCCCCTCGGTGATATCGAAATAAAGTTCCCAGCGCCCCGCCATGTGAAACAGCATCCCATCGATATGAAAGCGATAACCGCCTCGATGTTGGATGCGGGGCTGAGTGTTCATCCCATGCTGATGGTCGGGCATCACGGCGTCCACCCCCAGTGACAGGTTTCGTCCTGTTGCTCGTCCCGTAGACTTGGGCGTGATAGACACATCGAGCGTGAAGGGTTGATTCAACGGAATCGGATTCGGAGCCGATACGAACCGCACCTCATAGGTGCCGTCGTTGCTGGTGATCACCGATTCCCCCTCGATCGGAGGTGCACTCACCTTGCTCGTTCCGCTGGAGTCCACTTCATCCGATTCCTGAACCTTCACGTCGCCCGGCTTCGGATCCCCACACCCTGCGCACAACAGCACCCCCAGACAAACCAGTATCCATCTTCCCGACTTAAAACTCATAACTCGAAACTCGTGACTCCGATTGTCATTCCTCCCCCCGAGCCGC
>JBHHUV010000010.1:0-18012 GCA_046754005.1 Phycisphaerae bacterium
ATTGAAGGCTAGTCGCCATGAGGACAGGTCTAGCCCCTGAATGTCGGCATCGTCTATGGCGCGCAGGCACAGCTCATAGGCAAAGTTCGGCGCCGGCGAGATGGTGCCCCTGTGCTCATGGATGGCCCATAGCCAGCGCTGTGGCCGGGCCATGAAGCTCAATGGCGACATCAGTACAAGCGGCACGGCATAATAAAGGCTGCCCATGCAGGCGCCGATCAGGCCCATGTCGTGATACAGCGGCAGCCAGCTGACAAACACGTCGCTTGCCTCAATCCCGGTTGCCTGTCCCATGGCGCGGATATTGGCAAGCAGATTGGCGTGCGTGAGCACGACGCCCTTGGGGTTACCGGTGCTGCCGGAGGTATATTGCAGCAGGGCAATATCCTGTGGTTGTGAAACCGGTCTTTCCCGGGCATCACGGGTGGTTGCGATCTCCGTCACGGTAAGCACATGCTGCAGCGACTCGATTTGCGACTTTAACAGCCGGCCCAGGGGCCTGACTTCATCAAAGGTGATCAGAATGCGTATCCGGGCGTTGGCCAGAATGCCGGCCTGGCGTCGCATGTGCTCTTCGACCTGCCGCAGGCGGATGGGCGGATAAACCGGCACGGGCACGCCGCCTGCCAGCAGGATGCCGTAGAAACCGGCAAAAAACTCCCTGCCGCTGGGCAGCATGATGCCCACGGACTGTCCGGGCCGGAGATCAAGGCGGCGCAGGCCCAGGATCGCGAACGAAGACCCGATCGCTTCCGCTGGGAGCTGATGTTGACATCCGCCTGTATCACAGCGGCCAGCGGGTTGATTTGCGTCTGGCTGCTGCATTCGCTGTTCGCATAAGGATATGCTTTCAGACGAGGCAAGAATGAGCCGGCAAGAGATGACTCCGGCACGAGTAAACCTATGAACGCCTTTCTTGATGGAATCGAAATCCCGAGCCAGGACTTTCCCGCTGATCTGACGGTCGGCGGCCTGATCGATCGACTGAAAGATCGCCTTCAGGAATCGGGTTCGATGATCTTCGCCGTGGCCTGTGATCACGAGGAGGTATCGCAGGAGCGGCTGGATCAGGTGCTGGCGGAGCCGGTCTCCCAATACGATCGGCTGGACCTCATCAGCGGCCGGCCCGAGAAATTGGCGCTGGAGGCCTTGGAAGAGACGCGCGACTCGTTCTCGGACACCTTCGCGGGCGTCAAGCAATCCGCAGAAGCACTGACATCGGGCAACCTGGAAAAGGGAATGACAGGGCTGGTCGATTGCGTGGAAACCTGGGCAAACGCCCACGAGGCGGTCACGCAGGGCGGGGAACTGGTCCACCTCGACTTCGAGCAGACCGTGATAGAGGATCGACACATCCTCGATTGTCTCAACGATCTGAGCACCAAGCTTCGTGAGATCAAAGGCGCGATTGAATCCCACGATCATGTCTTGCTCGGCGACATCCTGCGCTACGAGATGGACGGACCGCTGCGAAGCTGGGAGATGATGCTCGACTCAGTCATCGGCCAGGTCAAGACGATTGCCGAGAAGGCCGAGAACAATGATTCTCCCACTTCCTTGACGACTCCCTGACGACACGACCTTTTGATTCTTAGCCGGTATTGTCGGCGCATGTCTTCGGATCAATTTTCCGAAAGAGCACGGCCGGTGCCGGTCCCAGTGAATGACCCTCGGCTAGGGCCTCCGTGGCCCGCGGCCAGGTCCAGGCCTCATTATTGACACCTAGCGAAATTCTGATCTTCTCCGCCGCGAAGGGCAGGAACGGAACGAGCAAAACCCCGAGCGTCCGAACAGCCTGAATGCAGGTGTGAATCGTCGCCGCGCAAAGCGGCAAGTCGGTCTTGCGCGCCGACCAGGGTGCCCGGGTGTCGATATAGCGATTGCACGCCCGAAACCCGTCCATGATCCGACCGAGGGCGGCCTTGAAACGCATCGCCTCGATCTCGTCGCCGACCTCCTTCGGCAAGGCGTGGATCTTCGCCAGAAGTTCAGTCTCGAGGGCCTCCGACCGATCGTTGCCCGGCACCTTGCGATCGAAATCCTCCGTGACGATCTTCTGCCAGCGATTGATGAAATTGCCGAGCGTGGCGATCAGTTCTGCATTGTTGCGCTCGACGAAGTCCTCAAAGTTCCAGGCGGTTCGCTGGTTTTCCGGGGCGTTGATCGTCAGGTAGTAGCGCAGCGGATCGGGATCGAACGATCGCAGAAAATCCTCGATCCAAACGGCCGTCCCCCGGGACTTGCTGATCTTTTCCTCTTCCTTGCCCGGAAACTGAATGTTCAGAAAGGCGTTCGCGACCACGTTGCGGGGAAGCTGGTAGAAGCCGGCCTCCTTCGGCGCGGTGTAGGCGCTGCCAAGCGACTCGACTTCCTTCGCGCTGTACTGAGTACCCAGAAGCATGCTCGGCCAGATCAGCGCGTGAAAAACGATGTTGTCCTCGCCCATGAAATGAACAATCCCGCAATCCGGATCCTGCCACCAGTCTTGATATTTCTTCCAGTCCCCGTCGAGCTTCTCGCACAAGGCCGCGGTGAAGCTGACGTAGCCGATCGGTGCGTCAAACCAGACATAGAGCACCTTGCCCTTCGCGTCGGGATCGTCGAGCGGTACGGACACGCCCCAGTCCAGATCGCGGGTCATCGCCCGCTCGGGAAGACCCTGTTTAATCGCCCCCAACGAAAAATTCGTCACGATCGGCCGCCAGTCGAGCGAGACGATGCTGAACCAGTCGGCCAGCATTCCCTGAAACTTTCCCAACTGGAGAAACCAGTGCGTCGTCCGGCGCTGCTCGGGTTTTGTGTTTGTAATCGTGCTGACCGGGTCGATCAGCTTGAGCGGGTCAATGGCATTCCCGCATTGTTCGCATTGATCGCCGTGGGAATCAGGATTCCCGCATGGGGTGCCATCCTTCTGTGTGTGGTAGCACGTCCCTCGGACGTATCGATCCGGCAGGAATTGATCGGCCTCGGCGTCGTACAACTGTTCGGTCGTGCGCTTGACGAAGTGGCCCTTGTCATGGATGGACTTGAAGAAATCCTGGCTGATCCGATTGTGAAGCTCGACATAGTCCGGCTGATGCGTACCGCCGTAGATGTCGAAGTGGATGCCGAGGCCATCGAAGTCGGCCTTCTGCATCCGGTTGTATCGCGCCGAGAGTTCCGCAGGCGTCGTGTTCTCCTTGCGCGCGGAAATTTCCACCGCCACCCCGTTGTCGTCGCTGCCGCAGATGAACCGAACGTCGTCACCCACCGAACGCAGATACCGAACATAGATATCCGCGGGGAGGTAGGCGCCGGCGATGTGCCCGACGTGCAGCCGCGCATTCGAATAGGGCAGGGCGGCGGTCACAAGCATGCGTCGTTTCGACATGGGGGCTCCAACTGGATCACAAAGGAATCACCCGCTCGCTGAGTCGATCCACCGGGGGGAGCATCGGCGTCCCGCCGGTCGTTTTCTCTTTGTTCCGATCGGGAAACATGGGCACCTGCGCCTGAACCGCCCATTCTATCGCCGATAAACCATCCGACAACGCCGCGAAAACGAATGGCACTGACTACGAAAACACCAGGGGATCAAGACACCGGAGACAGCGCATATCGATCGGATGCCTCTCGGCTCACCCGCCACAACGCGTGGTCCGGATCCTGCCCGAGCAGCAGTTCGCAGCCACTCTCCGCCGCATCATGGAGAAGCTGCCTTTTCGTCTGCATGTTCTCAAACGGTAACAAATCATAGCCCATGTTGAATCGCAGCCCGACGTGCGCGGCGGTCGGCAAGCAGTCCGCCGGTAACACCACGCGCCGATCCCCGCTCTCAAACACCACCCCCTGCTGATACCGCGTGTGACCGGAGAGCATCCGAACCCGGAGACCCGGCACGATTTCAGCCTCGCCGTTGTCCACGAGCGAGAGGACGCCCGCCTTTTCCAGCGGGGCGAGGTTCTCCTCGCGATAGCTGCCGGTCATCACAACGTAATCGTTGACGGCGTCCTCCCATTCGCCGCGCTGGATCACGTAGCGCGCGTTCGGAAAGCTGAGCATGTATCCGCCGTCACCGTCGGGCATCGAAACGCCGCCGGCATGATCGAAATGCAGATGCGTCAGGATGACGGTGTCGATCGACTCGCGATCGATCCCCGCCGCCGCGAGCGAATCAACAATCGAATGCGGCGAGAAATCGAAAAAGCCCCGTTCCTTCTCGTCGTACTTGCTCGGATCGCCCGCGCCGGTCTCGACGAGAATGCGCCGGTCGTTGTGCTCGAGCAGCAAGCAGGTCATGGCCAACGGGATGCGGTTTTGCACGTCGGCCTCGACGAGTCGGGACCAGAGTGGCTTCGGGATGATCCCGAACATCGCCCCGCCGTCCAGCCGAAGGTGCCCGCCGTCCAGAATTGTGATGGACAAATCACCGATCCGCAGCCGTGGAGGATCTGAAATAGGGCCAAGCCTTGCGGATGACATGGTAAAACCCTCTGAGTGCGATCAATAAACCCGGGGAGCATCGGCGTCTCGCCGGTCGAAATGCGATCCACGCCGCAGTGTCTCGGGACTATATGGACGCACCCTTATAGTGTCGCCGAGAGCAGCGTGCAAACCGGCCCATCCCCTTTGGTCGGCAAGTCATGCCATGGCGTCGTCGAAGTGTGCCACTGCTTCAAGCAGTGCGAACAGGATGAGCGATCCATCTTACCCACGTGCTTCTTCGGCCCTACTTGAACAGCTTTAGCTTCTCGAACCGACTGCCGAGAATCTTTCGGGCATCGGCCTTGAGCCAGTTGGTAAGGACGGCGGCGTAGACCGAGCGGAAGTCGGTGTGCCACTTGAGATCGCCGTTGTCGAGCGCGTCGGGCTCCAAACTCGGGTGAGGGCCGTGCAGACCGGGACGGATCCGCTCGCCGATGACAAACAGCGGAGCGGCGGCGCCGTGGTCGGTGCCCTGCGAACCATTCTCCGCGACACGGCGGCCGAACTCGGAAAAGGTCATCACGCAGACGCGGTCGAGCAGGCCGTCGGCCTTGAGCGCCTTGACAAACCCGACGAGGGCCGTACCCAGTTGCCGCATGAGGTTCTGATGGCGGCCGGCCTGGCCGGCGTGGGTGTCGAAGCCGCCGAGGGATACGTAATAGACCTTGGTCTTCAATCCACCCGCGATCATCCGCCGGACCATCTCGAGTTGCTGGCCAAGCGCGCCGCCGCCGCTGCGCCGGGGGCGCGGGGTGCTCAGACCACGGCCGCGACCGCGACCCGATCGAATCCGAACCCCCGCCGCATCCTGAATCTCCCGTGCCGAGGCCCGGGCATCCATCGCCATCCGTTGCAGGTACGCCAGCGCCGAATCGGCATCAACCGGTTCGTCTATCTCCATCTTCCGTCGACCCCGCTGTGCGTTGAGCTTCTCGAATGCCTTCAATCCCGATCCATGCGCGCCGGGACCGCGCCAGGACAGCTCTTCCGGACCGGCGAAGCTGACGGGGTTGAACCGTTCGCCCGCCAGTGCCAGCGGAGATTCCTTCGTCAGGGCGATTCCCAACTTTGGATCGGGCCGGCCGCGGCAGGTGCAATCGAAGTAGCGGCCGATCCAGCCGTCGTGCTTCCGCTCGGCCGGGTCGGCGGTCGACCAGATGTCTGTGGATATGAAGTGGGAGCGGTTGGGGTTCGGATAGCCGACGCCCTGAACGACTGCAAGCAGACCGGCGTCAAATAGCTGCTTGAGGCCCACGGCCTCGGGGTGGAAGCCAAGATGATCGTCGATCTTGAGGGCCTTGTCGGCCGGGACGCCGATACGGGGGCGGGCCTTGTGGTAAAGATCGTCGCCGTGGGGAACAATTGTGTTCAGTCCGTCGTTGCCGCCGGCGAGTTGGAGGACGACGAGCACGCGGTCGTCGTTCGCGCCGGGTTTATGGTTGACGAGGGCCACATCGAACGGATCGGCGATGGCCCACGCCGTACGATCGAGAAACAGAGGCACCGTCGCGCCCGCCGAGACGAGAGTCAGGCCCTTCTGAAGAAATTCGCGCCGCGTATGAATCGTCGGTTCGATCATGTTTCTGCTCTGCACTGAGTATTGCTTCAACGTTTTCGAGTTTAACAGATGGGTCGATGACCCATCCTACGACAATTGGTACTCGGGCATGCTCGTGATCAGGTGGATCAGGCCGCGGATGCCTGAGGCGTTGGCCGGGGTTTGTACGTTGCGGGTGTTGATGTGTTGCTTGAGGGCGTCAATCAACACCCGTCGCCGCTCGGGCGGAAGTTTTCGCTGGAGCAGGCGATCCGTAAAATGGTCCACGACCTGGCCGATGTTTTTCAAACCCTCGGTTCGCACAGTCGGCATCGGGTTATAGGTCGGCTGCAGGGAAACAGTGTCTTCCTTCGCAATCACTGCCTCGTCACCCAGGGTATCGATGAGCCGTTGGCGCTGACGCTCACGCTGCCTGCGCGTACGCTCGTTGTCATTCCCGGCGAGGAGCGCACCGGTCATGTTGTAACGGTCGAACAGAGTACTCGTGGTAATCCACGTGGCCCCGCCGTCCCAGCCCTTGACGTTGGGCGGCTGCATAAGCTGCTGACCCATCTGGGCCAACCCAGCGAACATCGAACGCGTATCGACCGGCGGGATCTCCAGCATCCGCAGGGTGCCGACGAGCAGCTCGACCGGGCTTTTAATTTTTGTGAAGCGGGCACGATCGGAATAAAAGGCATCGCTCATAAACATCCGCGTCAACACAGGCTTGATCTCGAATTCACCGTCGCGAAAGACCTTCGCAAGTGCGTGGACGATCTCCTCTTCGGGATTCTCATAGGCGAAGTAGGTCCACAACTTCCGGGCCATGAACTTCGCGGCGGCAGGCTGTTCCAGAATGATGTCGACGATGTCCTCCGGACCGAACGGGCCGGTCTTTCCGAGAAAGGTCTTCTCACCGTCATCGTGCTGCCGCCGCCGGAAGATCGTCTCACCGGTGCGAAAATCAACACCGAGACCGGTAAAGGCCCGGGCGGACTCCCTGATGTCCTGCTCGCTGTAATGACCGGACCCCAGCGTGAAGAGTTCCATCAACTCGCGGGCATAGTTTTCATTCGGCTTTCCCTTGCGATTCTGTTGCGTGTTAAGATACAGGATCATGGCCGGGTCTTTGGAAATGTCGATCAACAACTCGCGGAAGTTGCCGGCGGCGTGGCTTCGGAAAAGCCGGTTCTGTCGAATCATCGCCAGGCTGCTGCGAACTTCCCGATAGCCACTGGTGAAATGACCGTGCCAGAAAAGAGTCAGTTTTTCCTGGAGCGGCCGGGGTGTGGAAACCATGGTCTCGATCCACCATTGGACGATACGCTCGAACTGAAGCCGGTCGGCGCGGCGCCGTTGGTTGCGGAGCTTCTGCAATGCGTCGCGGTCGAGATCAGGATGGGAAAAGCGAAGCGGAGGGCGATGAGGCGCGAGCGTCAAAGGGAAGGGTGATTCAGAAAACTGTTCGAAGTCGACGAGGATGTCGACGGCCTGCTTGCGCCCGAGTCCGGCAAGAAACTTGATCTGATCGGGGGTGCCGCCGAATCCCGCGCGGCGGAGCAGATGGGCGGCGTGTCCCTCCGACCAGGCGTCAGAGGTGGCCAGTGGGTCGGTCGTCGGGCCGATACAGGAAACCAGCGCGAGTGTCGATGCCAACAGATGAACCATGGGAATCCTCCTCCCAGACTATCGATCCGGCAAACCCCCTTGCCTGAGAGGATAAACGAGCGAGAGGCAGATGTATTGTGGGCAGAATGCGTGCGTTCGACGCCATGAGGGAGGAGTGGGGCCGATAGGGTTGGTTATCCGGGCGTTGAGTGGGGGGTGTCTATGCGTGATGGGATCAAAAACCCGCTTCAGAGGCCTGACCCGGACCCGGATGATCCAACCAGCACCTGCCAGTCGCACCATGGACTTGCCTGATTCAGCGGGCCGATCGTCGCCGCCGCGTGAACAGGAGCCCACCAACCGTAAGGAGCAGGAAGGCCGTCGCGGGTTCGGGCACGATTTCCAGATTCAGGGAGACTTGATCGGCATTCACACCCGAACCCGTGTTACTGATCGTGGTTGTCAGCGGAAAGATCTGACCGATGTCGGAGGCATCGAAAACGGGACCGGAGAAGGTCAGATCAGTCCCAATCACACTCAGTCGATTCGGAATGGAGAAGGCGGCCTCCTCGATGAAACCAACCGAATCCAGCAGTGAGAGATCCAAAGTGGGATTGGCGAAAATGTCCCATTGGAGGGTCGTGCCCCCTGTCGCGACGGTGCCGCCGATCGTGAGGGCGATATCCGGCTGTCTGAGCAATTCGATCGTGGCGGTATCCAGACCGCTGCCGGCCTGGTTGATGCCGGAGAACAGAGCGGTCCAGGTCTGACTGTCGCCGGTTTCAATCGTGAATCCATGATTGAGCGGGGCATTCATGACGGGATCGTTGATGATCGTCGAATCACCCCAATCAAGGCTCCAGGAGGTCGGCGCGTCTGCGAAGCTGAGGCTCTGAAGTTCTAGCGAGATATCGGCAAAGGAACCACCGGCTGTGCTCGTGTTGACCTGGATCAGATTGGCCGTGATGTCTAATTGGGGATCGCGAACAACCTGGACCAGATTAATGTCCTGGAACCGGCCGGCCGAGACGGCGACCGGGGATGTTTCCAGTATGTTCCAGGTGTTCTCGATAACGCTGGAGCTTCCGGCGGCGATTCCCTCGGCCGACTGTGTCGTGAAGCCGGGCCAGGGGATGGTTGTATCGATCGGATTCCACCAGGCAGTCTGGGCGATACCGCTCGCGCTGATCCGGGTTCGACTCCGACCCATTCCGAAGCTGCTGTTGAACCAGGTCTGGCTGGCGCCGGAGATCCGATAGCGCTTGCCCGGTTCGACCGACACGCTCTGGCGCAACCATTCGTCGTTTTGGCCTCGGACCTGTGCGAAGCTGGCGGGGAAAAATTGCCAGGGCCCGGGCGAGACCGTCCAACCGGATCCGGTCGAGTCCGGGAAGTCGCCGTTGGTGACGAGATTCGGCCCAAGCCATTCCGCGGCCCGCGCACGAGTCGATAATGCGCATAGAGACAACGCAACCATCAATAACAAGGTGATACGCATCGCTTCTTCTCCTCCGTTGGGAGCGGAATGATCCGCTCCCCCCCTCTACACGCGATTGATGCAGGCCCTACGCCTGTAGCCCATGAACACCCAATAGAGTATCCGATCGTGGATGCCCGCGCCTATTGGGGTACATTCCCTAATCTTGACCAATGTGAAATTGATTGGAACCCTGCGGGCCGATCGATATGAATTGTCTGAATAGAGATATAATTCCAGTATTGGCAGCAAGTAAGCATGACCCAATGCTCGGGAGAGAAGAAGTGATTCTGGCTGGATTCAGACTACCTGAGTCTTTGTGTCGGAATTAAATGAGGTTGATCGGACTCCCTTCATCTGAAAAGAAGGATTGGCATTCGTGTCAAAAGAAGGACTGGCATTCGTGCTGCTGGTCCCTTCCAGGATCGGGAGTGCGCTCTTCGGGTGTCTTGGGGCCTTATGTTTTTGATTTCATTCTAGACACGAAGGCCTGATAGTCCGCCGGCGTGTCGATCCCGACGGCGGCGGTATCGACGACGACCACGCCGATGGACCGACCGTGTTCGAGAACACGAAGCTGTTCCAGCTTTTCCCGCTGCTCGAGCGGCGTCGGCGGCAGCGCGGCCAATTCCAGCAACCAGTCACGGCGATAGGCATAGACGCCGACGTGTAGTAGCCAATCCTCGGAGGCGACCGGCCGACCGGCGCTGTCCCTCGGATAGGGAATCAGGGATCGTGAAAAGTAGAGCGCCCGCCCGCGATGATCCAGAACGACTTTCACGGCGTTCGGATCGGCAGGATCTCCATCCTTCGGAAACGGGCAGGCGAGTGTGCCCTGAACGAGATCGTCATTTTCGACGAGCTTGGCGACGAGTCGATCGATGTGGGCCGGATCAATCTCCGGTTCGTCGCCCTGTACGTTGACGATCAAATCGGCATCGAGGCGCTGAGCGACTTCGGCGATGCGGTCGGTCCCGCTGAGATGGTCCGATCGGGTCATCACGACCCGGCCGCCGAAGGATTGCACGGCCTCGATGATGCGCTCGTCGTCGGTGGCGATGAGCACGACGTCGATCGACTGCGCGCGACGCACTTGTTCATAAACATGTTGGATGAGCGTGCGACCGGTCTCGTTGGCAAGGGGCTTTCCGGGAAAGCGCGTCGAGCCGTAGCGAGCGGGAATAATTGCGACCGTGTTCACGGTGATACAGATTATTCGGCCGAAATCGGGGTGTCAAAAAGGATCGGTTTGACGCGGTTCCCGCGTTGGTTGAAAATAAGTGTTTCGTTCTCGAACAGAATTCCGCAGGCGGGCAATTTCAGGGTCTGAAGGCAGATAAGGAGAATCGATATGCTACATGCAATGAGACACCGAATGAGCGTGTTCGGATTGATACTCGGGGTGATCGCGGCGGCGCCACTGTCCATCGGACCCTCTATCGCCGCGGCGAAGCCTCCATCGAGCGCGAAGAAAGACGGAAAGAAAAAAACAGGTAAGAAAAAAAGAAAGAAGAAAGCGCCGGCCCTCGATTTCAAAATGAAAACCATCGACGGCAAGGAACAAACCCTGAAGGCGTACCACGGAAACGTGATCCTGATGGTCAACGTCGCCTCGAAGTGCGGTCTGACACCCCAGTACGAGGGGCTTCAGGCGTTGTATGAACAATACGCGAAAAAGGGTTTCGTCATCCTCGGCTTTCCGGCAAACAACTTCGGCCACCAGGAGCCGGGATCGAACGAGGAAATCAAGACATTCTGCACGAGCGAATACGGTGTGACATTTCCGATGTTCGCCAAGGTCTCGGTACGGGGGAAAGAGATTTGCCCGTTGTACCAATACTTGACGGACGAACAGGCAAAGCACGGCCAGGGCGGTATCATCCCCTGGAACTTCACGAAGTTCATCATCAATCGCAAGGGCAAGGTAGTGAAACGATTCGGCCCGCGGACCAAGCCGTCGGACGAAAAACTGACCACAATGATCGAGGCACAACTGAAAAAACCCATTCCCAAGAATTCACCGCTGGCCAAGAAGAAAAAATCCAAGTCCAGGGCTTGAGGGTAGGGTGGGCACCGCCCACCTTTTTTCTGCCCTGTGTAAACCACGATCATGGTGCACCGAGCCCTGAAAGAACGCCGATCTCAGCAAGGAGCACCCTCTCACTCCGAGAGATGGATAAGAGACACCAATGAGAATTCGAGAACTGCTTTCCACGGGGCACCCCTGTTTTTCATTCGAATTCTTCCCGCCGAAGACCGATACCGGGCTGGAGTCGCTGCGGGATGTGGTTCGCGCTCTGCGCGATCTGAATCCCACATTCGTCTCCGTCACCTACGGCGCGGGCGGCAGCACCCGCGATCGGACGATCGACCTGGTCACCGAAATCCAACGCCACTACGGCATCGACGTCATGGCACACCTGACCTGCGTCGGCGCGACGCGGGATGAGCTGGCCATGGTTCTGCAACGACTCGTCGACGGCGGCATTGAAAATATACTCGCCCTGCGCGGAGATCCTCCCAAGGGCGAGACGACGTTCGTTCCGTCCGACGCCGGTTTCGCCTATGCCAATGAATTGACCGGCTTCATCCGGGAGCATTATCCGGTGTGTGTGGGCGGGGCCTGTTATCCCGAATGTCATCCGGAATGCGTGGACGAGAGCGGCCGGCTCGATCCGGATCGTGATTTGGAGAATATGCAAAAAAAAGTGGAGGCCGGTGCCGAGTTTCTGATCACTCAGTTGTTCTTCGACAACGATGTCTATTTCGATTTCACAGCGCGCGCACGCAAGGCCCGGATCGCCGTCCCGATCATACCGGGGATCATGCCGATCACGAATGTCGCCCAGGTCAAACGCTTCACGGAGATGTGCGGCAGCCGCCTGCCCGAGACGTTGATGAAAGAGATGGAGCGCCTCAAGGATCACCCGGACGGGGTCCTCTCGTTGGGCGTGGCCTATGCGACGGCACAGTGCCTCGATCTGCTCCAACGCGGCGCGCCGGGGATCCATTTTTATACGCTCAATCGCTCGGCGGCCACGCGAACCATCCTGACGGCACTTCGAACCCTCTGGCCCCCGGCCATGCAGCCGGCATAGAGGGAATTGCGAACAGTGGACCATTCCATTCGCATGGACAGTCGGGGAGCATCGGCGTCCCGCCGGTCGTTGTTTCTTTTTTTCGATGGAGATCATGTGTCTCTAACCCCCTCATCAAGCCGCAACTTCGTGTGGAAGGGTCCATGGGTGTTCTGTTGCTCGTCAATTGACGACGCCGATTGGGAGCCCCACCAATCGCCCCGAAGGGGCCGAAACATGCCAACCCAGGGCAGAGCGCAGCGACGCCCTGGGTCATTCCGATCAAAATACGCCCAGCCCTGTAAGGGCGATACATCCGGCGGTCCGCCACTGCCGACTTTCGAGAGATGCCGCGCCGGTCACATCCATCAATTAATCAGCATCGGAGCCATGGCAAATGGTGAAATGCGAATGGTTCGCATGATTGCATTACAACGAATTGATGAAGGCATGGATAATCCGCCGTTTCACAGGAATCATTCATGAAGGTGTTGACCACAGGATCTTCCGGCTTGTTGGGCAAAGCGGTCGTCTCCGCCTTTCGTCTGTATCTCGACGCCGAGGTGATCGGCCTGTCTCGACACGAGCTGGACATCACGGATGCCCAGCATGTGAGCGACTTGTTCCAACAGCTCCGCCCCGACCTGGCGATACACTGCGCAGCCTATACACGGGTAGATGATTGCGAGGAAAACGAGGCGGAGGCTTGCCGCGTCAACGGAGACGGTGCGGGAAACGTCGCCCGTTCTGCCCGCGAGACAGGTTCACGTCTCATCCATATCTCGACGGATTATGTGTTCGGGGGCGACAAATCCACCCCTATCCCCGTGGATCATCCGACCGGCGAGCCCGAGGCACTATCCGCCTATGGCCGATCGAAATTATTGGGTGAGCAACAGGTGCGGCAACAGCATCCGCTTGCGACGATCGTTCGAACCGCCTGGTTGTTCGGCGACGGCCACTGCTTCCCGCGGACGATTCTGAAATACGCCCGAGCGGGAACGCCGCTTCGGGTTGTCCACGATCAGATCGGTTCACCGACCTATGCGCCGGATCTGGCGCGTGCCTTGTGCGAACTGGTCCGCTCCGATGCCGGAGGCACCTTTCACATCACCAATTCCGGGCAGTGCAACTGGTATGAATTGGCAGTAGAGATTCTTCGACAGGCAGGCATCGACACGGCGATCGAGCCCGTGGCGACCGACGCCTTTCCGCGACCGGCCCGACGCCCGGCCTATTCTGTATTAGACAATCACAGTTTTATAGAAACGACCGGGCATGTGCCGAGGGATTGGCAGGCCACCCTGGCCGATTATCTGGCCTGATGAAACCCTTGCAATCCGAGCACTGATCAGAGCCGCGCCCGTGAGGAAGCGGTCAGCGCATACTGAAAACAGGGTGTGCCATGTAAGAATCCACGGTCCATTCCATTCATATGATTGGATTGAGAAACCAACAGCCGGACTAGGGAATGCGATTCAAAAATGAGATAAAGGCGTCGGGCGAGGTCTCGTCCGAAGGGTGGGCATGGGCGATGACAGTGCCATTGTCGGCGTCTATGATCAGGATTGTCGGAATCGAGTTGACGCGGTAACGCTCGGCCAGTTCGGCACTCCGCGCATCGGGCGGCCTGCTGCTGAGATCGACGCGCATCGGCACGACGCGCTTCGAGACGGTCTCGGCGACGGAGTCAGAGGCAAATAGCGTCGCGTCCAGACCGAGGCAGGGCCCGCACCATTCGGCCCAGAAGTCCAGCAGGATCGGAGTCTTTCGGGATTGTGCCAGCTCCACCGCCGTGGAGTAGTCGTCCATCCACGCGATCCCGGAAACGGCGCGGCGGCCGGTGAATCCATAAATCGCGAGCATGGCAACCGCTAGAGCCACAAATAGGATCGTGTGTCTCCGCCTTCGATGTCTGCCTATCGCCTCGCCGGATTCCGCTGCTTCTGAATAACCATGCATAATGTCGATCAATCCCCGTTGAACTTACCCCCAGGTATGCCGCTTC
This sequence comes from Phycisphaerae bacterium, assembly GCA_046754005.1. Taxonomy (GTDB): domain Bacteria; phylum Planctomycetota; class Phycisphaerae; order UBA1845; family UTPLA1; genus CAYXGR01. The sequence continues at coordinate 14,175 of JBHHUV010000010.1, forward strand.
ATATAACCACTGTGAACGGCGAATTAGTCCGGCTCATTCGGACTACGCGAGCATGCCGGGATTCCGCCCCATTCCCGGCTCCACAGGTCAAAAACCAGGGCCGACGCCTGCACAATCAAGGGGCTTGGATGATGCAACTCGCCCTTTGAAGGCAACTTTTCTTGGTTCGTGCGACCACTCAGAGTATACTACATACTCGAAAACGTGTCCGAAGCGTACCACGGCGATGAAGTGATTCAGTCCGAGAATCTTTCGAGACTGAGGAGAATTCCGAGTCAGGGACTCTCTTGTCGTTGCCGATCGTTAGATGTGTAGGAGGGTATCACTGTGGGATTGAGAATCTTCATCGTATCCGGTCTGTTCCTGTTATGGGCACAGATCGGCCAGGCTCAGGAACCGACCGGGGCTTTTGAACCCTATGCCGTCGAAGTCAGCCCGCCGGCGGATGGCCAGGCAGGGCCTGGCGACGTACGCTCGATGCGATCCTGGCGCGATTGGCTCCAGCGCGCGGGTTTTTCGGTTGATCGCTGCGGGGTGAATGTGGCGGATCGCCGGATCATGCTGGACATCGATTCGGCCGACCAGATTCGGCAATTGGAGCGCGGTGGCTTTAACATTCTCAATCGGTTCGATCCGGTGCCGCTCGTAGGCCCCATGCGCGGCGCACCGCAGGCCGGCTATTTCGATCCGACCGAGATCGAAACGATGCTGGCCCAGATCGCGGCGGATCATCCGACATTGACGCAGGTCTTCAACATCGGCACAACGGTCCAGGGTCGCAACATCTGGGCGATTGAAATCTCCGATCAGCCGGGAGTCGTCGAGGACGAGCCCGCCATCCAGTTCAACGGGCAGCACCACGCCCGGGAGGTCGCGACGTCCCATGTGGTAATGGATATCGTCAACTACCTGACGAGCAACTACGGCATCGATCCGAACGCGACCGCATGGGTGAACCAGTACAAGACCGTGTGCGTGCCGATGGTCAATCCCGACGGAGTGCAATACGTCTTCGACATCAACAGCCTGTGGCGAAAGAATCGCCGGGGAAATGCAAACTGCCTCGCAGGCTGCGGCGGAGTCGGCGTCGACCTGAACCGAAACTATCCCTATCTGTGGGGTCCGGGTTGCGGTTCCAGCGGCTGCTGTTCCAGCGACATCTTCCGGGGGGCTTCGGCCCTGTCGGAGCGGGAATCACTGGCCATGAACGGACTCCAGAACACCTACCATTTCGTGATGGCAACATCGTATCATGCATTCGGTCGCTTTATCGACTATCCCTACGCTTGCAGCAACGGCTCACCCGCGCAGCAGATGCCCGAGCACGCCGTGATCGACGAGATGATGAACGCCATGGCCAACGCGATCACGGCGGTCGACGGCGTCGCCTACACCGCCTTCACACCGGTGCCCTTCGGCGGCGTCAATGGTGACGATACAAGCTGGTACTATGCCCACAAGGGGGTCTATCCATTCATCGTCGAAGTCGGAGACTCCTTCGAGCCATTATTCACGAACGTAGCGGCGATCCTCAATCGCAATCGTGCCGGATGGCAATATCTATACAACCGTCTCGGACAAGCCCGCATCGACGTCCACGTCACCGACGGTTGCCAGCCGATGACGGCGCAAATCACACTGACAGACTATGTATTCGACACCGGAGAGTTGCAACGGCTCACGACTCAGCCCTTCGGGCGATGGACGTTCGTCGTGCCCGCCGGCGGCACCTACACAGTACGCGTCACGCGCGGCGGTTTCATAACCCAGGATGTCCCGGTCCTCGTGGGCAACGCACCCGTCGCCGTGAATATCGCCATGGTTCGGACGAATCCGCCCTTGCACGGCGACATGAACAGCGACTGCGTAGTCAACGGTCTGGATATCGATTCCTTCACGCAGGTGATGATCGATGGAAGCGCGGGCGATCCCTTTCTGGTATCGCGGGGCGATTTCGACGCGAACTGCATCGTGGACGAAAACGACGTGGCCCCATTCGTCGTCGCCGCCCTCGCCGGCAATACCTGCCCGTAGCGTTGCAGCGGCATACCCAAACCCCAAGGAACAAAAGGGTGGCACTGTCAAGGAACGATCCCCAAGGATCGAGCCTTGGCAGTGGTGAGCCGGCTCACACCCGACCGCCAAATCCAACTCCCCGCCGGGTGCCATGCTTACACGACCCGGCCTTTGGGGTCGGGTAAGCATGAAGATCACCAGGGTTGCAGCCGATGCCCACGCTGTGGCACCGTTTTCCAACTGATTAGAGCCGGTCAGTCGGGGGGTATTGCAACGAATCAGGAGTTGGACTACCCTTCTCCCGTCTCCCATACCGGCGGCCTCGCTGAGCGAGTGATCGTCGTCGGAGACGGATGCGGTCAAACCGCATTGCGTTCCGTATCGCCGCACACGCTTTCCTCGCAATGGACATCGACAGTCGTCTTATGTTCCGGGAGAGTCCCCCATGTCTCGTAATCCTGCTTCACACGGTTGGATGGTTCTTGTCGTCGCCCTCTTGGGTTCACTCACCGGTTGCGACGGGATGTTCACCCTGTCGTTTCAGTTCGTGATACCCGATCGCGTGTCCGACACGGAGACGCAAACCCTCGCGATTCCGCCTGGTGCGGCCCTGGTCGTGAACAATGACAATGGCAGCACACGAGTGTCGGTCGATCCCAACGCCACCGAGGCGACGATCGAAATCACCCGGATCGCCCTCGCCGAAAACCGGGGCGAGGCCGAAAACCTGCTGAATCGCATCGAAGTCACCGTCGAACCGCCCGACGCCGGAATCCCCAATCTCCGCGTGACCGCTCGAAAGCCCATCAGCGCCACCGGCAACAGCAGCGAGTTCAATTTTGACGTAATGGACGATCAGATCGTCGTGACGGGCATCCTCAGCGCTCGTACGGTCGCCCTTGTTCAGTTGCGCATCACGCTCCCGGCCGGTCACGCAGTTCAGGTGACGAGTGAAAACGGGGCCATCCGCACGCTCGGGCTCGACACTGCGAGCAGCCTGACCACGAAGAATGGCCGCATCCGCGTGACCGATTCGATGGCCGCCCTGACGCTGGACACGGATAATGGCAGCCTGGATATCGAGGATCACACCGGTTCGCTGAACGCGACGACGCGAAATGGCAGCGTAGAGATCGACCTGCTCGATCTGGCCGCGGGCGATCATGTCACCGCCGAAACTTCGAATGGCAGAATCCGGCTGCGCGTGCCGTCGGGCATCGACGCGGAACTCCGCGCGATGACGGACAACGGAATCGTGCTCTTTCGTGCACAGGATTTCGATTCGCTCGCCAACGTGACAGCCGACGTGCGGGACGTGACGACAACACTGAACGCCGGCGGCCCGATCATCGACTTGAGCACGCGAAACGGCACAATCAGTATCGACGGACGTTGAAGCAGTCGTATCCCAGACGACCTGTCCTCTACGAAACTATCAGACGATAGAAAGACGGTATATTGACCCGATATGATTTGCGCAAGTGCCACGGTTCTGGAAAGACAAGGAATTGGCGTACGTTTGTACGTCTGATACTGAGTCTCTCTATAGCCATTTTAGCGACTATCATCAGTGAGTATACGAAAAAAAACAGTGGGGAAACATCGAGTGTAATTAATGTAGCCATTCTCGGTGTGGCGATTTTGGTTCAGGTAACCAGTTCAATATATGTATTTGTAGTGTTTTTCTCATTCCTTAAAGGCCGTTGTAAATTGTGTGATGGTTCAGGAACAGAATGTATTCTCACTGATCATATGCCATATTTGTGGCCAGAGGATATTCAGCGATTACAGCCAGGCATTTGTCGCCACTGCAGTTACGATC
>JBHHUV010000011.1:0-17715 GCA_046754005.1 Phycisphaerae bacterium
GCTACGATGCTTGGCGTGGCGGCTGGTCGGAAGAGCGTCGTGTCTCGGCCGGTAATGACGCGATGTGCTTCTGGCGAAATTATGTTAAAGAACATCGACCACGGGCGATCGTGTTGTGGAATGGCAGGGATGATCTGTTTGTCGAAGCGGCGGCAGAGATCGGCCGTGAAGTCGATTCAGATGTGATCTGCATGGAGTTGGGGCCATTTCGGCGCAACCCGATGACAGTTGCTCTTTCTCATGGCGGGATCAACGCGTCGGCGAAATTCCGACGCCCGGACAAGTTGAGCGAATCGCTTGTTGAGTGGGAGGCAAAACGACTTCAGGCTGTCCGAGATCGGTTTAGCCAGGACATTCACCGCTCGACGAAATTGGATCGGTATGTCTTTCTCCCTCTCCAAGTGGATGATGATACACAATTATATTATTACGCACCGCACTTTCCCGACCAGCGTGCAATGGTTCGAGCCGTCGTCGAGGCGATGCCAGAGAATCTTTCGCTGGTGATCAAGTTGCATCCGCTGTGTGATCTGCGTTTCGGACGAGCGTGCTACACACCACTGCTGCGCGGCATCGACAGCGTTGCTCCGAGCGATACTGATACACTCAGCCTGATTGCCTGTTCGAGCACTGTCATCACGCACAACTCCTCTGCTGGGATCGAGGCCCTCATGCTGGATCGGCCGGTTGTGGTTCTTGGCGAGGCCCAGTACGGCGGAAAGGGATTTACTCATGACTATTCGGGTGGCGATGATTTGGGCCGATTGATCGAGTCGGCGGCGCGCGATTCAATTGACGAGACCGAGAGAGACCGTCGCGACCGCTATCTGTATGAATTACTCTTTCACGAGTTGGTGTGTATCGAGCATCACCCCCTGAACAATCCATTGGATGACGAGGAATATGAATGCCTCGCGGTTCGCCTTTGGGATCTTGTGCGACCGGAGGGTTTGGGTAGTGACTGGTTACCGCTATTCAATGAAATGCAATCGTATCGGGGTCGGCTGGAGGGCGCAATCCGGAAAGAAATAAATAACTCGGACGGCGATTCTATCCTGATCGCATCGCGTTTTGCAGCCGCTTGTCTGGGCGATGCCCAAGCGGGGAACTTTGCAGTTTTGGAGGATCTCGCTTCCGGATTTTTCAATATCGTTTCCGGCCATAACGTCTATTTGTTGACGCCGGATCTGTCGGCGGGACAGCGCGACGCGGTTTCTTCACTGCTGCGAGAGGCCGGTGCCCACGAAGTTTTTGATCTGATGCATCGGTTGAGTCGCCAATCTTGCCTGTTTCATGTCGATCGCCTGAACAGCTTGCCGCAGGCTATGCGTGACAAGCTGTATCGAACCAGCGAATACTGGGACTATTACCTCACACAGTCAGGTATCGCCATCGAAAACACACCCGAGAAGATAGTACAGTTGAACGCGATCGCCGAGCGACTTCTGGAGGTATCGCCGAAAACGGTTCTTGAATACGGCTGCGGTGATGGCCGTATACTTGAACGGCTTGCCAACGAACACGCTCGTCCATGGGAGAAGCTTGTGGGTGTGGATTCAAGCGAGCGGATGCTCCGGCTGGCCTGCCAACGATTAAAACACACCGATGCAGTCACGCTGCTGCCGGCCGATGCTCGCGAGGCCCTGCCCTTTGGGGATGAGTTTTTTGATACAACATTGACCTGCGGCGCCTTGCAACATGTACACGCGGACGATTTGTCCGTTGTCATCAATCAACTTCATCGCGTCACTTCACGAACCCTGGTGCACTGGGAAGCCTTTGAGGCATTCAAGCCCGCTCCGGGCGAACACTACACGAACCCCGATACATCGAGAACTATCCATGAGCACGCCTCCGCACGATTCGGACCCGTGCGCTTGTAAGTTAAAGACGCCCCACCACTGACCGGAAACGACTCGCTTCTGGTTCGCTACGATACGGATCAACCGCTGATCACGGTGCTCACATTGCACGCTATCGGTGGATCCGATTCGGATTGCGATTCGCTTGACTACCGGAATATGTTTCTATCGAAAAGATTGTTCCGCGAACTGCTGGATGGCTTGACGCAATATGGGTATCGGTTTCTGTCGCCGAGCGAGGCGATGTCTTGTCTGCGTGGAGAGATGGCGTCGCCGAAGAAGCCGGTCGTCATGACTTTTGATGACGCCTACGCCTCGGTCTTTGACGAGGCCCGGCCCCTGTTGGAAGAGCGTGGCATTCGCGCTGCCGTGTTCGTACCGACCGGATCCATTGGGCAGGCCTTTGGTGGTAACACACGTGAAGGGAGCGGCCCGGCAATGCCCTCCATGACAAAGGATCAGCTTGTCTTTCTGCGCGATGCTGGTTGGGCGATCGGATCGCATTCCGTCTCTCATATCGCGTTTTCCAGACTGTCGAATGAGGATGCGAAACGGGAACTCGTTGATAGCAAGTCTTGTCTTGAAGATCTTCTGGGATCTTCTGTATCCATGTTCGCGTTTCCCTATGGCGAGCCGGATGTTGCCTTTCGATCCGAGCACGTCACGCTGGCGAGGGACGCGGGTTATGAACGGATTTTGACGATGGCGCCGGGCTTCATGCCGGTCGAACAGATCGAGCGGAGCGGCATGGTCTGGCCTCGTGTGGGGATTGGAGCGGACACCACGGTGGACGCCTTGTTGAACAGGCTCGCGCGCCTGCACCGCGAAACGAGCGGATGGCCTCAAATAGAGATTGCCAGCGAAATGTCTCTTGGCGAGCGCGTTCGCGGTGCCGTGAAGAGTTGCATGGAATGCGGATTGGATCGGATCGCACTCTATGGGGCCGGCCGACATACCGCCCGCCTCATGGAAACAACATCGTTGTGGCCACTGCAGGTCGTGGGAATCATTGATGATGACGAATTGTTGAAGGGGACTCGTAGACATGGCTTGCCGATCTATGCCTCGGCGGATCTCTCCGATATGAAGCCGGACGCGGTTCTGATTTCTTCGGATCAATATGAAGAGCGCATTTATCGGCGTATCGCTCCGCTCGAATCCCGCGGGATTCGTGTGTTGAGGCTCTATTCGGATGAATGATGGACGATCCCTCGCGATTTTCCGTCGGCCTGAAGGCTGCTTGTGTTTTGAGCGAGATCCAAAGCGTTCCGTGACGCTGGCGCCCGAGTCAGCAACATCACAGACGGGACGGCTTTATTACCAGGATTGACCACAGGGATTCAGGAAGCATTCCACAAACGATCCAGTGAGGATCCCATGCGAATCGGCGTACAAATCCTCTCGCTCCGACCCGGCCGGATAGGAGGCCAGGGCATTTTCATTCGTCGATTAATTCGTGTACTTGTCCCGCGACTCGGAGAGGATCAATTGATTCTATTTCTTCGTCCCGAACTGGCTTCGGAGCCTTGGTTTCAGGCGATGGCCGAGGATGGTTGTGTCGAATGTATCATCGAAAGACCGGAAGCCCGCTATGGCGACGGCTATGAGGATTGGAACCGCCAACTGCTCGACCGAGCATCTTTGGATATTGTCTATTTTCCACTCTTCTTCTTTTTTCCGCGACCCCTACCTGTTCCCGTCATCATTCATGTTCCCGATTTATTACATGAATACTATCCGTATCATTTCACATCCGACGAACTGGCCTGGCGGCGTGAGCGTCTACCTGAGTCTGTGGAGATGGCCGATGCCGTGATCGTGCCGACGGAGTTCACGAAGACATGTATTCGCGACAGGTTCGGCGCGGCCGACCCATCAATTCATGTCATTGGTGAGGGCGGATTTCTCGAAGACGAACTCGATGAGGATAACGATATGCCTCATCTTGAAGATTTTCCAGTCGGGCATCATCCCTTTATTTTCTATCCCGCTGCCGACTGGCCCCACAAGAACCACGAAACCCTGATTCGGGCGATAGCCATTCTCAAACGGCAAGGCCGCATGGAACATGGCGTGTTCACCGGCATATTCTCACAGCGTGGAGAGGCGTTACGACATCTTGCCGACAGGCTCGATGTGACTGATCGTGTACATTTTCTCGGCCGTGTTTCGCAGCATGCGTTGATCCGGTTGTATCGAACGGCCCGCCTGATGGCATTCCCCAGCCGGTTCGAGGGATTCGGTATTCCTCTGGTTGAGGCCATGCAATTGGGCTGTCCGATTGTTGCCTCGAAGGCCGTCGCCGTCAGGGAGGTGGCTGGTGATGCCGCGATTTATTGTGAGGACAACCCCGACGATTGGGCCGGCACACTTTCGGATGTTCTGAACGATGAGGATTTGCTCGCCGACCTCCGATGTTGTGGCCATAAGGGCGTCACCAGATTCGGGTGGCCTCATTGTGTGTCGCGGCATCTCCTATTGTTTCGTGAATCAGGAGAGTTGATACATACGCATGAATCCTCCTGAAAGTCAGTGAGATTCGTGAGCCATTTAACTTATTTTTTTGGAGTCCGCGAGATTCGACGCATTACGACAATCTTACTTCAGGGAGCCGTGCATGAATTTCAGAGAATTACAGGAAAGTTTTCATCAATGGGGCCTGCGCGATCCCCTTTGGGCGATCGCAACCGTTCCAGGCAAGAAGGGTAACCTTTGGGACACCGAGGCGTTTTTTCATACCGGCACCCTGTTCATCGACGAAGTGATGGACGTCGTCGATGGATTGAGGATCGACTTGCGGCGTCAATCGGCGCTCGATTTCGGCTGTGGTGTGGGCCGATTAACTCAACCGCTGGCTGAACATTTCGATCATGTCGTCGGTGTGGACATCGCGAAGTCGATGATCGAACTCGCGAATTCCTTCAACCGTAAAGAGAGCCGTTGTCGGTATGTATTGAACCAGTTGGCCGACCTGAGTTATTTTGACAACGAGATGTTCGACTTTGTGTTTTCGCATATCACGCTCCAGCATATGGAACCTCGATATTCAATTGTCTATGTTCGAGAATTCGCACGCATACTTGCACCGGGCGGCTTGACACTTTTCCAGATTCCCTCGGAACGTACTTCGACCGATCCACTTTTGCGCAGCCACATAGACAGCGACTGCCCGAACAAGCTGGAGCCGGATGATCCACCGATGGAGATACACGGAGTTCTCCGCCAGGAAGTTGAACATATCCTGGCCACGAATGGTCTGGTCCTGCTTGACGTGTCGGAAAATCGCAGCGCAGGACCAGAATGGGTCAGCCACCGCTTCTGTGCGTATCGCCCTCGTTGTTTTGATTCAATGTGAATTAGGGCAATCCGCCCAATGTGCCAACTACCGCTTCAGTCGGAAATGGAGAATGTGATTGCCCCGACACAAACCTCTTTTCCGGCTGGAAGCTCTTGCTGACTACCCCTTGAGGGTGTATGGTAGAAACGTAAGCTGGCAGTGTTGACAGGATACTCCTGTATCCGTTTTGACAGGCATGCCGTGTCGATTAACGAATTATTAAGGCTGGGCTAAAGCCTATTTTCCTCCTGAAAAAAAGGGGGTGCCCAAATGTACCTTTGTTCAGAATGGTTAATATCGTGAAGTATAAGACAAAACGATACTGGAGAGGTGTCCGAGTGGCTTAAGGTACATGCTTGGAAAGCATGTGTACGTTCGCGTACCGGGGGTTCGAATCCCTCCCTCTCCGTCCCTTGGCAGAGGCGGCTCCCGTAAGTGGTGAGCCGCCTTTTGTTTTTGACCTATTGTGCTTTTTGTTCATCGCTATTGTGCTCAGTTTGTACTTCGTTGGCATCCTTTTTATCGTCTTCGATCTCGACTGAATCAAAGGGAACGGCCGCCGCGAACCCTGGCAAAGCTACTCAGCCATTCCGATCTTCAGACGTCGATTCCCCATTACGCCCCGTCACGGATGCAAACGAAAAGGCGGCGGCCGAGACTCTGGATCAGCTATTCACCGCTGACTTCCATTACGCTTCCACCGGGGCAGTACTGATGGCGAAATCTATAACAGAAAGGAATTGTAAATCCAGTTTGTTCTATGAGTTACAATACTCGGGGCGATTGGATTCGAACCAACGGCCTCCTGCTCCCAAAGCAGGCGCTCTAACCAGGCTGAGCTACGCCCCGGGTTGATCGTCTGATGATGACGAATGTCGATAACCGTCAAAGTCGTCGATCGGGCCATCTCCTTCCGGGTTCGGAATCGGCGAGATCGGTTCATCGGGTGATATTAGATTCTCGCCCGGTGCTGAAGTCAATAACCCGGTCGGCTCATCGGTTTGGGATAGATCATCCTGCTGTTCGGCTGAACGATCAGTCTTCAATTCGCTTGAGCGATCCAAGTCATTGGCGTCGAGGACAGGGCCTGCATCGTCAATACACGGTATTTCATCGACGTACTCTAATCCCGCCGGCTGGTCCACTCCATCGTCTGCCTTTTCTATTCTGTTCCCCTCCTGATTGATTCCATTGACTGGCAGAACCTGATCGATGGCTTCTATTTCAGGTTCTGGATCATATCCTGTGTGGCTTACATCCAGATCGCCTCCACCCATCTCTAACTCCGAGTCTGTCGTATCGTGGTACGCTGTCTGCACGGTATGTTCCACCGTCGATTCAACCGGATTGCTGTTGACTTCCTGTTCAGTGTACTCAATCTCCCGAGGTGGCTCCAGCGGTGGAATATCCAAGTTCACGACTGAATTCCGACCCGATTCGGGCTGTGCGGGTTCGATTATCGAGTTCGAAGAAAGAGGCGCACTCGGCCGGAGGTCTCCAAATCCCTTCCCGCGTTTTCGCATCCAATGGATTCCGAACAACAACAAGGCCGCTGCACCATAGCCGCCAGCGATTCGGTAGCCTCGATGCCAGAAGGCGCCGGACGGTTGTTCCAAGTAGAAATTCGTATCTGCGAAAATCGACTCACTGCGTTGCCAGACGAGAAGTTCACGCGGGGCGGGCGCGCCAGGCTCTACGCGATAGGCATGTTGAAACCCAAGTAACGTCATCATCATGCCGCCCAGACACCAGATTGCTGCCGTACGAAATCTGCGATCGATCAGGTAGGCGCTCACGGCGGATATAATGACGCACGTAATGATAAATCCGCTGTTGGCGCCAGCCAATGCATAGACACCGATCGGCCACCAGGCATCGGTGAACTTGTCGATCAGTTCCGCGCCATGTCGATGAATCATCGGCAGGATGCCTTCGGTCGCGCCGATACCGCTCAGAATATGGGGTACCAGGAACACGGCCATCATGGCCACCGCGGGAAAGAAACTGATGGCCACCGCGGCATAGTGTCGCTTGGGCACGGCCTCGTAGCTTTGCGCGGTGATGATGATGCCGATCCACAGAACGATGGCCAACCCGGCCTCCATCGGGATGAGGCTCACAAGCAGCATGCCCAGGCCGAGGGCAAACACCGCGGAGAAAACCAGCCCATTGATAATGGAATAACCACACCGCGCCCCGAGAGCCTTCCAGCCGGGATGGCCGATGTAGATCGTCGTTGGAAAGCAACTCCCAAAGAGACCGGCGGCGATCGAGCCGATCCCGTTGACCGCCATGCAAGGCCCGGTCGAGAACCGATCCCCCGCCGCCTCGGCCGACTCGATATTCTGGAGCGATCCGATGGCGTTTATCAAACCCATGGGAACAATGACACCCATGAACGACCAGAGCAGCGCGGTGTCGCTTTGGAATAATGCGAGGATCTCATTCCAGCACGGTTGGGGTGTGTGCAATCCGATGTGCTTGGCCGCGGTGACGACATTCGCCGGGCTCATCATCTGTGGACCGAAACTGGGAATGAACGGAATGGTCCATGCGAGGAGCGTTCCGAGCAGGACGGCCACAAGCCCGCTGGGCAGACCGCCCGGGAATCGCACCTTCGCAAAATAGCCGACAAGGACGACGAACATGGGCAGGAGGGCGACGAGGGGCCGCTCAAAGATTTGAAAGGCAAACGGGCTGGCGATGAAGATGACGCCGATCGCGGCCAGAGCCGAGAGTAGCGCGGCCCGAGGCGTAACCCGGCGAATCCACCCGCCGATGAACGCGCCGAGAAACTCGATGATGCCGCTGCCGATACAGGCGAGCAGGCCGATCTTCCACGCCAGATCGGCGGCGCCCTCCGGGCCGAGATCGGTTCCTTTGTAGCGGCCATAGATGGGGGCGAGGATGAAAAAGATGTAGGCGAAGACCGACGGTGTGTTGATGCCGTAGGGCAGCGCGGTACAGGTCAGATTTCCGTCGCGGCGGGCGACACGTCGGGCGTGAAAGGCGTAGTACAGATTTCCGATGAGTAGGCTGACGGCGATGCCGGGCAGGATGCGGGCATAAATGAGCGCATCGTCGAATCCACACAGCTTTTTGCACAGGGCCACGATGACCAGCACCTGCACCAGGTTGTCGACGGCCAGGCCGAAAAACCCGTCAAGATCGCCTATAACGAACCAGGGGTACTTAGTTTTGGCGCTCATGATCCATCTTTCCTCATGTTGATTTATGCACATTGTTCAGTATATTTCAAAGCATCCTATCGAATCCAGTGTGATCGATGAGAAAACTTGACAGGCGGCCTCAACTGAATTGCGCCATCGCAATATGAAACGGCATCACCTAACCTCTCCAATCGGAAAGGATGACGAACCCATTTGAAAACGACTCGATTGAGGAGCGGGATATCTCGGAAAATGATTGCCCATGTCCGAGCTTGACATCAAGTGGATCCGTATCCGCGGCGCCCGAACGCACAACCTGCGTAATATCTCTTTCGATATCCCACGCGACAGGCTGATTGTCATCACCGGACTCAGTGGATCGGGCAAGAGCAGTCTGGCCTTCGACACGATCTATGCCGAAGGGCATCGCAAATATGTCGAATCGCTTTCCACGTATGCTCGCCAGTTTCTCGGGCAGATGACGAAGCCGGACGTGGATCAGATCAGCGGTCTGCCACCGACGATCGCCATTGCCCAGCAGGTCGGCCGGAGCAACCCTCGTTCGACGGTGGCGACAACGACTGAGATTTCTGACTTCCTTCGGTTACTGTTCGCCCGGGTGGGTGTTCCTCATTGTCCGAAGTGTGGTCAGCGGGTTCATCGGAAGACCGTGACACAGATCACGGATGGCATTCTCGCTTTACCCGAGGGAACGTGGGTGATGATCCTCGCGCCGCTTGTTCGCGAGCGGAAGGGCGAGCACCGGACGGTACTCAAGCGAATTCTTCGCGAGGGATTTATCCGCGTTCGTATCGACGGCGATGTTCATGAGATCAAAAATACGCCCACCCTAAGCAGCCGCAAAAAGCACACACTCGAAGCGGTTGTCGATCGGATCGTCATCAAGGCAGATCTGAGTTCACGCGTAAGCGAGTCGGTCGAGACGGCACTGCGGCTGGGGGATGGATTGGTTGTTGTTTCGCATCAGGGAGAAAAGGATCGAAAGAAGGATGGATCCTGGGAGGACGCGATTCTGAGCGAGCGTTATTCATGTGTGAAATGCGACGTTCGCCTGCCGGAATTGGAACCTCGGGTGTTCTCGTTCAATTCACCCCACGGCGCCTGCTCGGAGTGCGACGGTTTGGGGATGGTGATGGATTTCGATCCCGACTTGATCGTGCCCGATCCGAAACTGGCTCTGGAGCGGGGTGCGATCATTGCATGGCGACAAAGCGGTCAGCGTTTGACTACGGTATACTCGCGCCTGGTTAAGGAGTTCTGCGAACGATTCGGTGTTTCACCGGCGACACCATTCGATCGGGTACCCGATCGGCTGCGAAAAATTCTTTTGTGGGGCACGCGGGAGGAGGACGAGGTTGAATTCGAAAACCACTTTGAAGGCGTGATCCCCAACCTGAACCGGCGCTGGCGAACAACCGACAGCGAGTCGGTCAAGTCCCGGCTGCACGGATATCTCACGGAGCGTCCGTGCAAGCAGTGTGGCGGCGCACGGTTGCGCACCGAGAGCCTTTCGGTCCGCATCAACGGGAATAACATCGACGAAATTACACGGTTGAGCATTGATCGAGCGGCGGCGTTCTTTGAGGGATTGAAAGTCGAAGGAGAACACGAGCCGATCGCGGCGCCGATTCTGACAGAGATTCGTTCTCGGCTGCGATTCATGATCGACGTCGGTATCGGCTACTTGTCGCTCAACCGTGCCAGCTACACACTGTCGGGCGGTGAATCTCAGCGTATCCGGCTCGCCACACAAGTCGGCAGTGGTCTGGTCGGCGTCTGTTACGTTCTCGACGAGCCGACCATTGGCCTGCACCCCCGGGACAACGCCCGGCTCATCGACACTCTCCGGCGTCTCACGGACCTCGGCAACACGGTCCTTGTTGTCGAACACGACGTCGAGATGATCCGCTCGGCGGATTGGATCATCGACGTCGGCCCTGGCGCCGGGGCCCACGGTGGACGCGTCCTTGTCAACGGTTCTCGAAAAGAGTTGATGGATTCGAAGGAATCGATTACCGCCGCCTATTTTCGAGGCGACATGCGAATTGAACCTCCAGAAGAACGGCGAACAATCTCGAATCGCAACCTCATCGAGATCAAGGGCGCGGCCGAAAACAACCTCAAAAAAATCGACGTGCGGATTCCGCTGGGCGTGTTCTGTTGCGTCACTGGCGTCTCGGGCTCCGGAAAATCAACCTTAGTAAACCGAATCCTCCTGCGAGCCCTCAAGCGGCGCTTGCACAACTCGTCCGATCGTCCCGGCGTGCACGATCGAATGATCGGCACTGGCAGGATCGACAAGGTGATCGAGATCGATCAATCCCCCATCGGTCGATCGCTCCGCAGCAATCCCGCCACTTACGCAGGCATTTTTGATCGCATTCGCGGACTTTACGCCAAGACACGGGAGGCCCGTATCCGCGGCTACTCGGTCGGGCGTTTCAGTTTTAACGTGAAGGGGGGCCGTTGCGAAGCTTGCCAAGGACAGGGCACGTGCCGCATCGAGATGCATTTCCTGCCGGATATCTTCGTCCGCTGCGCCGAATGCAATGGAATGCGATACAACCGAGAGACGCTCGACGTTCGTTATCGAGGCAAGTCAATCGCCGACGTGTTGGATATGCGCGTCGAGGAGGCGCTGGCTTTTTTTGACAGCTTCGGTGCAATCAAGGGCCTGCTGAACGCGCTCAATAACGTTGGCCTGGGTTACATCACTCTCGGTCAGTCTGCCAACACCCTCTCCGGCGGCGAGGCCCAGCGAATCAAGCTCGCCTCGGAGCTCGGCAAGCCCGCCGTCGGCCATACGCTGTATATTCTCGACGAACCCACGACCGGTCTGCACTTTGCGGATATTCACCGGTTGCTCGAAGTGCTCAACCAACTGTGTAACCTGGGCCACAGTATCCTCGTTATTGAACACAATCTCGACGTGATTCGACAGTCGGACTGGATCATCGACCTTGGACCAGAGGGAGGTGATGCCGGCGGCCGCATTGTTGTCGAGGGCACCCCGGAACAGGTCGCGGCCCATTCGAAAAGCTACACCGGGCAATACCTTCGCAAATAGGATTCGACTGATTAGAACCGCGATCATAAGGAGGCGGTGGGTATTGAATGGCAGTTTTTCACCGGTGATTCCAAATTTTCCTTTATTTTCAATCCAACCGCGTAGCCACTTTCTGATAGGATGGTGGCATCTTCAATTCTCCTCTTGCCTGCGGGCTTGGGTCCGCGCGGCGAGGTGACCGCTTTGAGGGTTGATCATGGCGCTTCGTGTCAAGTGTAAATGCGGTAGATCGTTGAAGATCTCGTCCAAGATGGCGGACAGGAAGCTGGCCTGTCCGGTGTGTAAGCACCCATTCCGCATCCCCGCAGCGAAGTTCAAGGCAGCGGCTATCAGCGCAGGCCGATCCTCCGCCACGCACGCGCCGCGCCTGCAATCCGCTACTCGGAAATCCGAGGTAACACCTGCGGCCTCACCGGACCCCGCGCCCGCCAATCTCGACAACGAGCTGCTTGGCGACCTCTCTGGCGCGTTCGACCACTCCCAAAGCGATATCCTGACCGAGTTGGATCTGGACGCGACTCGAGCCGAGACAGAGGCGGCGCCAATGGCGGTCCCCGTCGACGGCCAGCCTGCCGTCGCACTGGGTTATGCCCGCGATCGGACAACCCGGGTGCCGTCGAACGCGCGCCTCGCCGATCCCATACAGGGCCCCTCGCGCGGATTCTGGGCCGATGCCTTCTTCAGCTTTATCTATCCCGTCCGGACCGGCGGAAATATAGCGTCTTGCGTGATCATCCTCGTAGTCGCGATTTTTCAAAACCTGCTTGATTTCACCCTGTTCGGGGGTCTTTATGGTGTGCTTTTCATGATCATCGGGAAGTTTGTCATCTTCGGCTGGCTGGCTTCGCTCTACTTCGCCATCGTCTCCGAGACCGCCACCGGTTCCGAGGATTTGCCCAACCTCGCCCTCGAGGGGGGATTTATGGAAGGAGTTATCAGGCCGGCGTTCAAGTACCTCGGCGCTTACGCGATCGTCCTCGCGCCCGGTCTCGTCCTCGGTCTTTGTATCGGGTTTAGTGCCGTTCCGCAATCCATCGCATTTATGGTTCCGATCTGGATGGCCGCCGGTATCTTCCTGCTTCCGATCGTGCTGTTGCTCTTTTCCTTCGAGGCCATCTCCCTGGTCTTTCGAATTGACCTGATCTTCGCCACGATCTATCGAACCTTTCTCCCTTACCTGGCCATCTGGCTGATGCTGATTCTGGCCAACCTGATAACCATCACTCCATTAATCGGTAAAATCCTGGGCAAGACGGGCATGCCGTCGGTGATTCCGAATCTGACCTCGACCGGTCTTGTACTGAATCTCGTTCTAACGGCATTGACCACCTACATGACGATCGTCATGATGCGAATTATTGGCCTGTATTATCTCCATTTTAAGAAACGGTTCGCTATCGTCATGGAATGAACGCAGGCACCGCAATTCTTCCCACTCGCTTCTGATGGTCGGCCGAATATCCGCTATGATTCATACGGCCTTGGGGTGGGTCGCGCGCATGAGGGTGCATATTCAAGGCTCCTGTGGCATCGGTTTCCAACCGGTGCGTGTCTCAGGTTTCCAGCCTGCGACACGAGTTTTCAGGATACACTCTACAACCACTCCAGCCCGAGGGTTCGTGTCGAAAAACCACGAAATCTCGTAACTCGATATACAAAGTGTCGCGATAGAAAGTATAAGACTTGGATCTATTCGGAATACGCGGCGTGCCGATTATGTCACGCCCGAACTATCTGATCGAAGTCCGGCATCTGCTCCTCTGGGGCGTATTCGCCGGCATGTTCGAGGGCTCCGTTTCCTCCATCGTTGTCGCCAAGACCTTCGGTGCCGGTCCCTGGCTCATCACCGTCGTCATGGCCACGCCTATGTTTGCTAATCTCATGGGCCTGATCTGGGGGACGATCGCCACGGGGCGCCGCAAGCGCCCCCTCTTCATGCTCCTTGCCGCCGCGACCGCCGCCCTGGTCGGCTCCGTCGCCCTTGCACCGGCTACACCGCTGGGCGGCTGGATTTTCGCAGGGCAGATATTCCTCGCCCGCGTCATGCTCTCCGGGTGCATGACCGTCCGCTCGGCTCTGTGGAAACACAACTATCCCACGCGTCTCCGCGGCCGAATCGCCGCCCGCCTCCAACTCGTCCGGTTCTCGCTCGCGATTGTCACCGTCACATGCGCATCCATCCTGTTCGACGTGAATTCCCATGTTTATATCTATGTTTATCCCGTTTCATCGCTGATCGGCGGGTGTGCGGTTCTGATGCTTCGCCGAATGCATGTTCGGGGTGAACAGGTTGAACTCGCGAATATGACCCGATTGGTTGAGAAAAACGGTTCCGCATTGACCGACGGTTTCTTCGGCCCTCTGCGTGCCGCTTTCGAGGTTCTCAGGGACGATCGAGATTTTCGCCGCTACTGCCTGGCCATGATGTTCCTCGGCTCGGCCAACATCATGGTCATGCCACTGATGACGATCATTGTCACCAAGCAACTCATGCTCTCCTATTACCACAGCGGCAACCTGTTGGAGATTCTTCCCCGTTTGCTGATGATGGGATCGCTATTGCCGTGGGCGGGTCTGTTTGATCGCGTCGGGGTTGTTCGGTTTCGCGTGCTGAACGCCTGTGCGTGGAGCGGCACGGCTCTCTTCGGCGGGTTGGCGGCCCTGTTGATCCATGTCGTGCCCGACTATCTGGATTCGACTGCCAAGTTTTCCATTATTGTGTTATTCGTGGCTCTCTCCCGATTGTGCGAAGGGCTGGGCAAAGGTGGAGGGGCTATCGCCTGGAATATCGGCCACCTGCACTTCGCTGATAGCTCCAAAGCGGAGATTTACATGGGGGCGCACGTATTCCTGACGGGGCTTCGCGGATTAATCGTTCCCTTCTTTGGAACTTTTCTGTACCTGCGCTACGGACCGGTTGCCTTCGCGGTGGCCCTGGTTCTGGCCATCGCCGGATTGCTCACCTTCGCTTCGCTTGCGCGTCGGGAAGGCCGCCGGGCGGAATTGGGTGTTGAGACGATGATATGACATATCTGAGGTGAAAGATTGAAGCGATCACAAACCGAGAGTGTCGAGGATGTCTGTCGTGCCGGGCAAGACACCGTCCCTGGATCGAACCTCGTCAGGGGTCAACCACGCGCATTCTGCCACTTCGAGGGGGTTGGGTGTTGGTTCGCCGGATACGATGCGCGCCGACCAGCAATACAAAAGCAGACGTCCATGGTGTTTTTCCTGCGTCATCAACAGCTTGCCCGGTTCGACATGAACACCGAGTTCCTCACGCATTTCGCGGACTAACGTCTGTTCCTGTGCCTCGCCCGGTTCCATTTCTCCTCCGGGGAAACACCAGACCAGCGGCACGCGCACATGTCGAGATCGCAGGATCATCAACAACCGGCCATCCCGGCGCATGATTCCGATCACGCCGCGCATCGGGTTCTTGGGTGATTTATTCTGCATGGCATGTTTTTCATCGGGAACCATGACCGGGAGTCGTGCGGAATGTTGTGCTACGAAGCCAGGGCCTTGGGTGCCGTGCTGCCGTTTTCCGCGCATTCAAACCAACGAACCGTTTTCGGAATGCCTTCCTCGTAGCCGATGGTGGCCTGCCAGCCGAGCTCCCGTCGGGCCTTTTCGGCGGAGAAGAACGAATCACGACCCATCAGCCAGACGGCGTAGCGTGTGATCATCGGTGGCCGCTTGCGGTGAAGCAAATGCCCCATGCATTCCAGGGTGAACGCAATATGGTAGGCGATTTTATAGGGGATGATTTTCGTGACGCGCGGCGCGTTCAAGGCATCGGCGAGCAAGTCGAAGTATTCCCTTTGAGTGAGCTCGCCGTCATTACTACAGTTGTAGGCCTCGCCGACGGCGGCGGGGTTGTCGGCGGCGAGGATACAGGCCTCGGCGACATTACCAGCATAGACAACATTGAGACGGTTATTGCCATTCCCCAGGAGTTTGGCCTTCCCCCGCCGTATCATCCGCGCCAACCGGGCCAACGTCGTCCGGTCGCGCGGGCCGTAGAGCCAACTTGGTCGGATTACGGTGTACTTGACCTTGCTGCCGGCTGCATGGCGCCGCCACAATTCCTGTTCGGCCTCGACCTTCGCTCGGGTGTAGTACGACCATCTGTGAACATTCACGCCCAATGGTTCCGTCTCGTCCAGAACCAGCCCCTTCTCGTTGCGGTGTCCATAGACACTGATTGAACTGATGTGGATGAAACGGGGAATACCGGTTCGTTCAGCGGCATCAAACAGGTGGGTCGTCCCGTCGATCGTGATTTTCTGGAAATCGGACCATGGGCCCCAGTCGCCAACCCTGGCTGCGGCGTGGTAAATGCATTGAACCCCCTCGCAGGCTCGCTCCAGGGACGTCGGATTCGTGAGATCCCCCTCGACGAGCTCCACATTTTGAGATCGGAGCCAGGCCACATCTGAGCCGAAACGCACCAATGCGCGAACCGGCCGACCACGATTGCATAGTTGCTCGACGATATGGCTGCCCAACAGGCCTGTTGCACCGGTCACTAGATTCATCAGGGATATGACTCCTTTTTACAGTGTTTCCGAACCCAGCGAATCTAGATGATCATCCTGCTCTCGTCAAGGAAGACACGATTTTCACCGAATCTCCCTGCCGCTCAATCTAACGCGGAAACCGGATTTCGATCGGCTCACTTCGGCCGGAATCGCGCCGATCCGCGAGCATCGAAACATAGCCTCTGGCAAGATGGGATTCGCCTGCGAGCCCGAGTTGAGCCATGACCGAACCAATTTCATCTTCCGTGGAAGCCTCGATTTCGACAAAACAACCGAGTGTCGGAACTTCGTCCAATTCCACATGATGCGATCCCAGCCTCCAGGATTCGCGCTGCTTTTCGAACAGGACTCTTCGCTGAAAACCGAGGGCCTCCAGGATCGTGGATGCCGTATCGGCATCGCCGATAGTGACTTCCAACTCTTCGCGACACTTGAACGCGCTCGCCTGTATCGGTCCCTTGTACGTCAAGGTTGCGCCCGGCCCCTTACCGTCCAGCACCGTGATCGATCGTACCCGAAGCCCACAACCACGCCCGCGAAGACGAAATGCCGAATCGTCGAAGATGCTATTGACTTCTCGTACGCGGCCAACATATTCCGCGCCCGCATCTCGGAGTCGCCGGCGGATCGGCTTATGCGAATTGACGCGAATCTTGCATTCCAGTTCAGTGGGCATTTTGAGTTACGAGTTTCAAGTTTTGAGCTTCGAGTATCTGCTTGTTGGCGAGCAACGAAGGGAACACCCGCTACTAGACGCTGAATACTGGATGCTCACCTAGTTCTTCACGATGACATTCAACATCCTGCCCGGCACATAGATTGTTTTTACGATTGTGGCATCGCCGATGCGGGCCGACATCCGATCGTGGGATTCCGCCGCGGCCAGGACGGTCTGCTCGTCCGCATCCTTCGAGACTGTCACACGGCCGATCAGCTTGCCGTTCACCTGAACGGGAACCTCGATTTCCTGCTCGACCAGGAGATGATCGTCATATATCGGCCAGGGTTCATAGGCCAGACTTCCTTTCCAGTCCTTACCACGAAGGTGTTGCCACAACTCCTCGCCGAGATGAGGAGCAAACGGTGCGAGCAGCAGGACGAATCGCTCCGCTTGGGTTTTGTGGAGTCCCTTTGCGCGGTAGGCCGCGTTGACGAACTCCATCATCGCCGAGATCGCCGTGTTGAATGCGAGCCGCTTGATGTCCTCGGTTACCTTCTTGATCGTTCTGTGGAGCGACCGCTCGAGCGACTCATCAATTTCGCCAACCGAGACTCGGCTCGATTGCCCGTCGCCCGCGATCAACCGCCATGTCCGTTGGAGAAACCGGAAGACGCCGGGGACATCCCTCGGATTCCACGGTTTACTCGCATCCAGTGGTCCCATGAACATTTCGTACAATCGAAGGGAGTCCGCTCCATACTCGTCCACGACCACTTCTGGGTTGATGACGTTCTTCAGGCTCTTGGACATTTTTTCGACGGCGCCGATCAGTTTTTCTCCATCTGACTTTCCGTAGGCGCCATCCTCTCGAAAATCGATGTCATCATAGGCGACATAGCCGCCGCGGCTGTTCTTGTAGGCGAATGCCCGGATCATTCCCTGGTTGAAGAGCTTTCCGACCGGCTCCGGCGTGGAGACGTGGCCCAGATCGTACAGGACTTTGTGCCAGAAGCGGGCGTAGAGGAGGTGCAGGACGGCGTGTTCGGCGCCGCC
>JBHHUV010000012.1:0-17504 GCA_046754005.1 Phycisphaerae bacterium
GCTTGACCATGCCACCCGGGTTTTGAGGATCGGTCCGTTTGCGATGATTCCATCGTATTTTATGTTCATGCCAGGTGTGTTACCGCTGGCTGATGCGGAGGGGCACGCAGCGACACACCCCGAGGTTTCGGCCGCGACGACGGGGCTGTTCGCGGCCCTGCTCGTGCTGATGATCCTCGCGTTGGCCTTTGAAGAAAAGCTCCACGCCCGAAAATCGATCATCACCGGCGTCTTCGCCGCCGTCTGCCTGCTGCTGGGCGCGGCCTGTGATCTGCTTCCCTTCGGGGCGATGGTCAATTCACTCGGCGAATCGATCGAGATGCCAGTCTTTATCCCCGCGATCGACTGGGGCGTCATGGTCATCATCTTCGGGGCCGGGCTGTTCGTGGACGTGACCAGCAAGAGCGGCATCTTCACCTGGATCGCGATCAAGCTGACCAAGGCTTCCCGGGGCGATCCGATCCGGCTGCTGATCTATTACGGCGTGATGACCGTGGTCTTCTCCGCGATGCTGAACAACGTCACGGCGATGATCATCGTCGGCTCGCTGACCGCCGTCTCGCTGACGAAGCTGAACCGAGGCGACGCCCTGCTCGGTTTTCTGCTGATCGAGGGGTTGCTGACCAACGTCGGCGGGCTGCTGACGCTGATCAGCTCCGTGCCCAACATCATCGTCGGCAACATCGCCGGCATCAGCTTCGTCCGGTTTTTCCTTGTCGCGGCGCCCTACGTTGTCGTCGCGACCGCCATGACGATCTGGCTCGGCAGGCGGATCTTTCGGATCGAATCACCGGCGACCGAGGCCGAGCGTCAGGCGGCGGCCACGCTGGTCACGGGCTTTGATGAAAATGATGGCATCGAGAGCCGGCGATTTTTCAACTTCTGCCTCGGCGTGTTCGTCCTATTCGTCATAGCGCTCTCGACGACCTCCATCCTGCCCTACGCCAGGCATCTGGGCATGGGCTACGTCGCCCTGACGTTTGCGATCATCGTGCTACTCGCCTTTCGTAGCGAGGTGGGCAGGTTCTACGCCGCCGTCGATTGGGACCTGCTGGGTTTCTTCGCCTGCCTCTTCGTCGTCATCAACGTGATGGAACATGCGCAGGTACTGGCCCTGCTCGGTCGCGGGATCGGCCTCCTGATCGCACTCGGGGACATGGCCGGGCCCGCGGCGCTGACGGCCGGCGCCGCGGTTGCCAGCAGCGTGACCGACAACATCCCGCTCTCGGCGATGCTCGCGAAGATCCTTGCCGCCGACGCGACGCCGGCGGAATCGCCGTTGTGGTGGTGTGTGATCTTCGGATCGAATCTCGGCGGCAACATCACCCCCATCGGCTCGGCTTCGACGGTCGTCGCCGTCACGATCATCCACAAACACAAGCTGAACCTGTCGTTCGCCGGTTTCGTCAAGGCGGCGGTGCCGTTTGCCGCGTTGCAAATCGCACTGGCGACGATTTACGTGCTGGTGTTCCTCAGATAGGATTCCGAGACCATGGAAGTCTGCCCGCTGGTCTTCGAGCCGATCTTCAAACCCAAAATCTGGGGCGGCCGCAACCTCGCGCGTCTGTTGGGAAAGCAGTTGCCGACCGACGAGGTCTACGGCGAATCCTGGGAATGCGCCGATCTGGAAAACGGTCAGTCGATCGTGGCGCGGGGTCCGGCGAAGGGGCAATCGCTTCACGAGCTGATCGAAACCTGGGGCCGGGACTTAATGGGCCGGGTAGAGCTTGTCGACGGGCGTTTTCCACTGCTGATCAAGTTTCTGGACGCCGAGCAGGATCTGAGCGTGCAGGTGCACCCCGATCCGGAAACGGCCGCGCGTCTGGGTGGAGCGGTTCGCGTCAAGCACGAGGCGTGGACGATCCTCGAGGCGCGTGGAGACGCCTGCATCTATCGTGGCGTGCGGCCGGGCACGACGGTGGACACCCTGCGCAAGGCGATGGCCGATCGGCCGGAGGCGATTCTCGATCATCTTCAACAGATTCCGGTCAAGGCCGGGCAGACCTATTTCCTGCCGAGCGGGACGCTGCACGCCCTCGGCGCCGGGGTTGTCGTGGCGGAGATTCAGACGCCGTCAGACATTACCTACCGGCTCTATGACTGGGGCCGGGTCCGGCCCGACAGCGACGCGGGCCTGCATGTTGAACAGGGTCTCGAATGCATCCGCACCGATATCGATTTCGCGAAGTTTGAAAAACGATCGCATGTCTCCAGCCTGTTCACAACCGTCACCCGGCTGGTGACCTGTCCGAGCTTTAACATCGAGAAGGTTCGGTTTATCGGGGAACTGGAGCAGGAGATTCCCTACGCCGAGCCGGTCTGCTGGGTCGTGCTCGACGGTGCCGGTGAGGTTCTCTTCGGAAAGGACCAACGGTTGTCTTTCGGCCGAGGCGACGTCGTGGTGCTGCCGGCGACACTGAAAGACGGTCGTCTCAAAACACGCACCGATAGTCACTGGCTGGAAGTGACGGTCCCCACGCAGTCCGACCTGGCGGACTATCCCCGCCCGGATCGGACGACGCTACAGGCCGGAGAGGGAGGCCCGACCGACCCGATTCCGCTCAATATCGATATCAAACGCTCGGAGTGATTGTCTACCACGTCTGGTATGAGGGTTGAGATCCGAGAATCGCCAACACCCGTAGACGCCCCCATAACCCGGATTCACCCAAAGTGGGATGATCCCAGAGCCTGTGAAATGTTGAATTTCGGGTCGCATCACGCCTGAATTCGGCAAAAAACTACCCTCCTGATATAAGGGGACGCTCAGCGTGGTTCTCGCTATAGATCATAACATTATGTTATTACAGATATTATGAGATCTCCAATCTATCGGACCTAACCGGAATATCGAGATTTATGTGGATAGGGCGACATTCTGGCCGTTTCCGACCAAATTAGGGAACATTCCCTAATCGTTTTTTTGACCCCAACCTGCTATAAGAACTGTTGAAGAGTCTATTCCCCCTCCGGAAAGCGCCGGGTGTCTCCCCCCCTATAAGAGCCCCGGCGTTTTCTCCTTTTTCAACCGTTTTCAGGTATCCGTCTCCAGTATTCAGTTTCCAGCAGATATGGCTGGTCTCGCAGACAGGCTGTGTGGGGCGGAGAGTTGATCATTTCATGATTATTATCAAACCCGTTTGATCTGTGGCCCTACGCCCTCAATTCGTACCGGTCAAAGACCGATGCTCCCCACCCGTCATACGAATGGATCGGAGCATTGCGATCAATCTTCCACGAAGCCGTCGTCGGCCATCTTGACGATTCGTGGATCGAATCGTGCCCGGATCGTCACCAGATCGGACTGAGCGGCCATAATCGTCTCGATGTTCTTGTAGGCCCCGGGCACCTCGTCCAGACCGGCGGAGACGAGTTTCACGCGGCGCCGGCTCAGCTCCCGCCTGACCGGCGACCAGTTGAAAGTTTCCTTCGACTGTCGGCGAGACATGGCCCGACCGGCGCCGTGGGCGGCGGAATCGAAGCTCGCCGGCTCACCCTTGCCCTCGACGAGAAAACCGGGCGCGGCCATGGATCCGGGGATGATCCCCACGACTCCCGCGCCCGCGGGGGTTGCGCCCTTGCGGTGGACAATGAGATCGCGACCGTTGTGTGTTTCACGCCAGGCGAAGTTGTGGTGGTTCTCGACCTGAAGCAGAGGCTTGAGGTTCAAGTCGCGCAGCATCGTCTCGTGGATGCAGTGGTGGTTGGCCGAGGCGTATTCACCCATGAGTTCCATCGCTGCCCAGTATTCGGCGCCGTCGCCGGAGAGCGGCAGCCATGCCAGGTGGCGATACTGCCGGGGGATGTGGGCGTGCCGTTCCTGAGCGATTTTGGAGTAATATGCGCAGACTTTGTGACCCGGTCCGCGCGAGCCGCTGTGGCTGAGGATGGCGACGTAGCGGCCGGCGGGAAGCCCACGGTAGTCTTCGAACATCTCAAGCTCGCCGATATCGACGAAATGGTTGCCGCCGCCGCTGGTGCCCAGTTCGACATGGGCCAGGTTTTTGATGCGGGCGGTGATCGGTGTGATGTCCCAGTCGCGATCCATCACGTCGTGCCGGCGGCAGGCGGCGCCCTTGAACTTCGCGCCCAGACCAAAACGGGTGTTGCGCTCGATGACTTTGATGAACTGCTTTTCACCCTTCTGGATGGGATCGGGCTTCTCCTCCTCGATGGGAATCGGCAACACCGAGAGCATCATGCGGCAGGCGATGTCGACGCCGACCGCGTAGGGGATGACGGCATCCTCCGTCGCCAGCACGCCGCCGATGGGCAGACCGTAGCCGAGGTGGGCGTCGGGCATCAGGGCCCCGCCGACGGAAATGGGCAGGCGAACCGCGTTGACCATCTGCTCGATCGCCTGCGGATCGATGTGGCTCTCGCCCCAGATGTCGAAGCGGGTACGAGCCTCGGGATCGTCCATGAATTCGTAGGTCGGGACGCGCGGTCGCAGGATCTCCGCCGCCGCCTTCGAGAAAAAGCGATCGTCCGCGAAGGCGTCGGGATCGTTGCAAAGCCGTCGGACGCGATCGCGGATTTCGCGTTTCTTCAGACCGGCATCGGTGGCCTCCTGGCAGGCGGTCAACAGCAGGCCAATGACAGGGCCGGGCTGGAAACCCAGGTTGATCAGTTCTCGAGCCTTCATGGGAGGGATTGTAGGCGATTGTCGGATCGTGGGGGATTTCTGATTTCGGATCGAGCGCTCGGCATGGCCTCGCTCTGCTTGTCCATGCCACCCTGTTGCTAATTACGATCTGCTCGGGGATTTGGCTTGGGTTTCTCTTCCGGGGTGATCGTCACCTCGAAGGTCCGACGAACCCTTCGCGTTTTGGTTCCCGCAATGCGGCAATGGGCCACGCATGGGATTCGGATCGGCTTCGTTTGCTTCTTCGGCATTTTGACCTCGAAGTCCACGGTTCGGGAGGTATCCAGTCCTGATAGATCAGACCGGGCAAGCTTAATCACGCGCTTGCTGACGCGAATTCCATTGGGTGGATCAATCCGAACACGCAGAACGCCCTCTCTGTTGTC
This sequence comes from Phycisphaerae bacterium, assembly GCA_046754005.1. GTDB lineage: Bacteria > Planctomycetota > Phycisphaerae > UBA1845 > UTPLA1 > CAYXGR01. The sequence goes on from JBHHUV010000012.1 coordinate 5,032, forward strand.
CCAGTGATCGACGGTAGGCCTGAAAACCAGGAGGATTCGTGCAAAACGGCGATCCTTCCGTCGGATGCCCCGGACGACGACGGTTTCGACATCGATCAGTCCCTGACCGTCTTGAACATTTGTGGCTGATGCCGTCTCGGGCGGATCGGACTTGGCGCTCTTGAATTTCTTTCGGGGCTTGGCGCGCTCGGCGGCGATCGGCTCGACTTCGAGCCGAATCGGTTTTTCCCCCCGATCGGCGATTTCGCGGCGGGCCTTTCCGATCCAGGCATACATGGTAGAAGGCTTCTCCAGACAGACGCCGTATTGATGTACACGGCCTTGGTAGACCTGGTTCTTCCGGTCGATCTGGGCGGCCCTGATCCAGGCGTTGATCGCCGCCTGAAAATCCCCCGGTTGCCGTTGTGGACTGTCGTAGCGGATGCGGCGGGTCACGCCGAGCCGGAAAAATGAGGCGGCATCCTCCGGTGCGATACGCAACGCCTGCTCATACGCGTTGAGAGCCTCGTCGATCTGCTGGGGGATTCCACCGAGCACCAGGGCGTCGCCATGCTCGCGCTGTTCCTTGATCTGGCGGGATTCACCGGCGATTCGCCGTGTGAACTTGGGATTGGGCAATTCAAGGACCGGCGCACGACGATTGCGCCGCTTGGCCTTGGGAAACTTTTTGTTGACGAATTCCTTCTGCAGGGTTTCCGGCGCCGGATCGATCGCTCGAATGATCCCATGCTCATCCACTGCAACGACGGTGGGGAGCTTTGTGACACCGGCCAGGTTCAGGGCATCGTGAAGGATGGGAAAGTCGAGTTTCTGCCATTGGGCAAAGAGTCTGCAGCGATCACGATGCTGCTCCTGCATGACGCCGAGGAGCACGAGTTTGCCGCCCTTGACGAGGGAACGCGTTTCCGCACGCCATGTGTCGATCGAGAGACGCACGTCGGGCGACCAGGAGGCGAAGTTCAGGATCAATACCTTTTTCTCTCGATAGGCATCGATCGAGATGGGTTCGTCACCCTCGATGCTCCAGAGGACGAGGGGCGGATACGGCTTGCCGATTTTCAAGCGCTCGCCCGCGATTGCGGAAACCGGGATGTGCCCGAGGAGAAGCAACGCGGCGATCAGGATACGGTGTCTTCTCAGGATTGAGGCCATCTCGACATCTCCCAGCCGCACAGCGGGCGGAACGGTGAAATTGTACCTTCAATACCCCCACTGTACCGAAACAGGGCCAGTGTTCCAATCATCAGCCTCATCGGATTCAGCAGGGTGGCATACCCAGGGAGTTGGGTGACATTCCCAGCAAAGCGCGGGCCGGGCGAATGGCCGGGAAGTCCCAATGGATCCCCCATGGCCCGGAAGGGTTTGATCGGATGGAAACTCTGGCTATACTCCCGATGAACTCGATGTGTGGCCGGTTCTTCGCTGGGCGATCAGGGCGGCTCGTGTCGATGTGAACTCCGGCGGACGATCGGAAGGCGACAGTCCATGGCGACATCTCGGCAGTATTTCAAGAATATCTACGACACCGTTCGCACCATCGCGATCGGGATGCGGATCACCCTGAAATACTGCTTCGCGCGGACGATCACGGTGCAATACCCGGACGTCGCGCCGGTCGTGCAGCCGCGCTATCGGGGATTTCACTGGTTCGAGGCGGAGAAGTGCATCGCGTGCGACCAGTGTGCGAAGGCCTGTCCGGTCGATTGCATCTACATCGAAAAGTCTGGGCCGAGAAAGATCGACAAGGCGACCGGCATCGCGGTCGGTGGGGCGTTGGATCGCTATGCGATCGACTATGCAAAATGCATGTTCTGCGCCCTATGCGTCGATCCGTGCCCGACGGATTGCATTCACATGGGCGACAACCACGACTTGAGCGCCTACACGCGTGAGGACATGATCGTGGAGTTCACGCAGTTGTGCGTCGAGGGCAAGCAGACGCCCGAGCCGTTCTGGATGCAAAATGGAGTCAAGCCCGAGTGGGCCGGTTCGATGCAGCAGCGTTGGGAGGAACGGGCGGCGCCGGTGCGTGAGGAGATGCTCAAGGCATTGGAGCCGTCCAAGCCGAGCGCGAAAAAGTAGGCACGTTTCATCCGGGAGTCTAAAATACGATGCCACAAGGACAAGATCTGGTATTCGGACTGCTGATCTTCGTTGTCGCCGCGCTGGCGATGTCACTCGGCGCGATCCTGATCGGCAAACTGCTGCGGACCAGCCTGCCGCATCCGGACAAGGACGAAGCCTATGAATGCGGTGAACCGGCTATCGGATCAAGCTGGGTTCAGTTCGACCTGCGGTTCTACGTCGTCGCCCTGGTCTTTCTCATCTTTGATATCGAGATCGCGCTGTTTTACCCGTGGGCGGTCGTCTATCGCGAGGCGGGTGTCGGAGCCTTGTGGGACATGCTGTTTTTCTTCGCCGTGCTGGTCGTCGGTTTTTTGTACCTGTGGCGATTCGGCTACCTGGACTGGGTGCGGGCGACCGGCAAGCAGGATCGCACCGCAGCCGATATTCGGCCTGACGATGCGTTGGGCCAAACCGCTCGGCACTGGACGTGAATCAGAATAGTCCATCACCCGAGCGGCTTCCGGTCGCACTGCTTGAAGCAGTAGCACGCAGGTATTCGCACTGCTTGAAGCAGTGGCACACGGGCCGTTTGCTCTCGCAAGGATAGAGCCATGAGCTGGATTGAAAACCGATTTGAAGAAGGGCTAATCATCACATCGCTGGACTGGGCGATCAACTGGGGCCGTCGGTCGAGCATCTGGCCGATGACCTTCGGACTGGCCTGCTGCGCGATCGAGATGATGGCGATCGGTGCCAGCCGCTACGACATCGACCGATTCGGAGCCGGGGCCTTCCGGGCCAGCCCGCGCCAGGCGGACCTGATGATCGTCGCCGGGACGGTGACCTACAAGATGGCCAGCCGAGTGAAACGGCTGTACAACCAGATGCCCGAGCCGAAATATGTGATGGCGATGGGGGCCTGCACGATCGGCGGCGGTCCCTATTTCAAGAACGGCTATCACGTGGTCAAGGGTGTCGACCTGGTGGTGCCGGTCGATATTTATGTTCCCGGCTGCCCGCCACGGCCCGAGGCATTGTTCGAGGGCCTGATGCGATTGCAGGACAAGATCAAACACCAGACACTCGCCCGGGATCGCTGGCAGAGCGTGAAGGAAGAGGCGCTCGAGGCGACGGCATGATGACGATGGGTTCAACACCAGGCAAGAGCAACTCCGCATGACACCCGAAGAAATCACCACACTGCTCACGACCGAATTCGGCGACAAGATCACGGCCTCGAATTTTCAGACCACCCATCCGCATGTCTTCGCCGATCCCGCGGCCTGGGCGGAGGTGGCCCGATTCCTGAAAGACGACGACCGGCTACTTTTGAACTATCTCCGATCCATCACATCGGTCGACATGCTCGAGGATGACGAGCTCATCGCGGTCTACGATCTCTATTCGGCCCGGGAGAGGGCGAAACCCGATGCTCCCTGGGCACTGCACAACGAGTTTTGCGTGAAGATCAGGGTGCCAAGGGAAAAACCCCACATTCCCAGCGTGGCCGACATCTGGCGCGCGGCCGACTGGCACGAGCGCGAGGCCTATGACCTGATGGGCATTGTCTTCGACGGGCATCCCGACTCGGTCAACGGACCTGATGGCTCCCACCCCCGACGGATCCTCTGCCCCGACGATTGGGAAGGACACCCGCTTCGAAAGGACTATCGCTTCCCGATGGAATACCACGACATCCCCGCCGTCACGGAACACGAACAGACGCGGCCGGTGCACTAGCGAGCGGACATTCATGGCAAACATCGTTCTCGAATCCCAACCCGATATCAACGCCGACTTGACCGGCGAGCAGATCGAGCTTCAGGACTTTCCGACGGAGGAAATGCTGGTCAACATGGGACCGCAGCATCCGGCGACGCACGGCGTGCTCCGCGTCGTCCTGCGAACCGACGGCGAGATGGTCCTCGAGGCCGTGCCGCACATTGGCTACCTCCACCGCTGCGCCGAAAAGATCGGTGAAACGCTCGCCCCCTACCAATACATCCCCTACACCGACCGGATGGACTACCTGGCGGGCATGAACAACAACCTGGCCTTCGCCCTCGCCGTGGAGAAGCTGACCGGTCTGGAGACGGAGATCAGCGATCGGGCCCGCCTGATCCGCGTGATCTTTGCGGAGTTGAACCGGATCGCCTCGCACCTGGTTTCGTTCGGCACCTACGGGCTGGACCTCGGGGCCTTCACACCGTTTCTCTACGCCTTCCGCGAGCGAGAGTGGATTCTGGACTTGTTCGAATCGACCTGCGGGGCCCGGCTGACCTACAGCTACATCACTCTCGGCGGGGTTCACGACGACTTGCCCGATCGCTTCATCGATGTCTGCACCGAGTTCCTGGACTACTTCGAGCCGAAGATACCGGAATACAACAACCTTCTGTCGTTCAATCACATCTTCGTGAAGCGGACGGCGAATGTCGGCGTCATCTCCACCGAAGATGCGATCGACTACGGCCTGAGCGGGCCGGTCCTCCGTGGCTCGGGTGTGAAGTGGGACTTGCGCAAGGCACGCCCGGACTGCGGCTACAAGGAATTCGATTTCGACATTCCCGTGGGCGAAGGATTGAAGGGAACCGTCGGCGACTGCTGGGATCGATATTTCGTGCGCATCTGCGAGATGGAGCAGTCGGTGCGAATCATCCGGCAGGCCATGGAGAAGCTGCGCGGCACCGAGGGGCAGACCGTGCTGCACAAGAAGGGTAAGACGCTCAAGCTGCCGAACGACGACATCTACTACGAGATCGAAAACCCGCGCGGCCAACTCGGTTTTTATGTGCAGGGCAACGGCTCGGCCATCCCGGCCCGCGTCAAGGCCCGGGGGCCGAGCTTCTGCAACCTGTCGATCACCGAAAAGGTGTGCAGCGATGTGCTGCTGGCAGACGTGGCCGCCATCATCGGCAGTATCGACGTCGTCATGGGCGAGGTGGACCGGTAGGCCTCTCGATCCCTGCAACCAGCACTTCCACCCGATCATTCCGTTCCGAGCAGTTTTTCCAATCGATCCAGACCCGCGTCGATGTGTTCTAGGCTGTTCGCAAAGGACAGCCGGACGTGGTCTTCCGAACCAAAGGCCCCGCCGGGCACCAATGCCACCAAGGCTCGTTCCAGAACTGCCGCACAGAATCCGCCGGAATCCTTTACGCCCAATCGTTCATAAGCGCCGGAGACATCCGGAAAACAGTAGAACGCCCCGCTGGGTCGGATGCATCGCACGCCGCTCAGTGCGTTCAGCCGATCGCACATGTGGTTCCCCCTCTGTTCGAAGGCCGACCGCATCCGCTCGACATGCGACTGATCCCCCGTCAGGGCTTCGATCAGGGCGTGCTGGATAAAGTGCGCCGTCCCGCTGGTCGTGTGGCTCTGGATGCCCGCCATCGCACGGATGATCCACGTCGGCCCGGCGGCATAGCCCACCCGCCAGCCGGTCATCGCGTGCGTCTTGCTGGCCGCATTGAGCGTGAGAGTCTTCTCGAACCATTCCTTGCCGGCGTTGGCAAAGCTCAGGTGTTCGCGTCGATCACCATAGCGCAGCCGGTCATACATCTCATCGCTCAGGACGATGATATCGTGGCCCGAAAGGGCCGCCGCCATCGCACGAACCTCGTCGGGGCCATAGGCAAAGCCGCCGGGATTCGAAGGGCTGTTGAAAATCAGCGCCTTGGTTTTGGGTGTAATCGCGGCGGCGATCCGATCGGGCGACAGACGCAGGTCGCTTGTCTCGGCCTTGATCGGGACCACTGTCGCACCGCAGAGCTTGATCTGCTCGGGAAAACTGACCCAATACGGAACGGGCAGGAGCACCTCGTCTCCCGGGTCGAGCAAGGCCGCACAGGCCAGGTAAGAGGCCTCCTTGCCGCCGACGGTGACGATGATTTGATCCGATGAATAGTCGAGGTCGTTATCGCGTTTGAACTTCTCGCGGACGGCCGCACGGGCCTCGGGGATACCGCTGGCGGGCTTGGCGTAGCCGGTATGACCGGCATCCAGTGCCCGCTTGACGGAGTCGACGACATGCTCGGGTGTGCCGAAGTCGGGCTCGCCGGCGCCAAAACCGATGACATCCTTTCCCGCACGGCGAAGCGCCGCGGCCTGGGTGGCAACCGCGAGGGTGGCGGAGGGTGTCAGATGTTTCGCACGTTGGGATGGGTTCATGATGTCTCGATTCCTGTGGGTGATTCTCGTACCGTTTTATTGCCGTACTATAATCGGCCTGTGATCGTTGTATATTGTGTTGATTTCATCTCCCCCGAGGGGGGGCACAACCGACGAATGTCAGGAGGCATGTTGAATGGCTGAAGAGCGAACCTGGGTTTTGGATGTGGGTAATTGTGATCCCGATCATGGGATGATCCGCCGCATGTTGACGGAGCATTTTGACGTCGAAATCGATCGGGTCATGTTCGTCGACGAGGCCCTCGATCGGATGCGGAGCAAGCCGTATGCCCTGGTGCTGGTCAATCGGCTGATCTTTCGGGATGGCAGCGAGGGGATAGCCCTGGTTCGCCAGGCAAAGGCAGAAACCGCCCTGTCGAAGACCCCCATCATGCTCATCAGCAATTTCGCCAAGGTCCAGGACGCCGCCGTCGCCGAGGGAGCCGAACGCGGCTTCGGCAAGGACGCCCTCTTTCAAGCCGAGACATCGAAGCGATTGTCTGCATTCCTGCCCGGAAAATGAGGGTGATGGTGATGTCGATCGAGGTGGACTACAATACGGCGTGCCGCGAAGGCTTTTTCAGGGACGCTTTGCCATGAACACATTTCGTCGAATGAGACGCGTCGCGATTCGTGGATTCGGTGTCATCGCGATCGGGGCGCTTGTCGGCTCCGACACCCTACAGGCCGGTCCGGTCGAGGCGAAGGTCGCCGCGCAGGTTCCCACCCAGAAGGCCGCCATCATTCCCATTCAGGACGAGATCAACGACGTCACCTTTGCAAGCATGAAGCGCCGCGTCGAGAAGGCCCGGGAGACCGGGGCAACGCTGATCGTCTTCGAGATGGACACACCCGGCGGTCTCGTCACCAGTGCCCTGAACATCTGCAACTACATCAAAAACCTGACCGATCACAAGACCGTCGCTTGGGTCCATCCAAGGGCCTATTCTGCCGGCGTCATGATCTCGCTGGCCTGCGATGAGGTGGTCATGAGCCGATCGAGCAGGATGGGCGATTGCGCGCCCATCATCATCTCGCCGACCGATGGCCTGCAAACATTGGGTAAGACCGAGCGGGCCAAGGCCGAGAGCCCGATCCTCAAGGAGTTTCAAGACAGTGCCAACGTCGGTGGCTATAACCGGCTTCTCTGCGAGGCGATGGTCCGAACCGGCAGCGAGATCTGGTGGATCGAGGATGCCGCCGATGGGGAGCGTCAATTCGTACTGACGGACAAAAAAGACAAACTCCTATCCGAAGAGGGGGGCACCTGGCAGTTGGTGGAGATGATGATCGACCCGGTCACCGGCCGCGAGATCGAGGTCAAGCAGCCGGTCGTCGAGGAGCGTGACCTGTTGACGTTGACGCAATCCGAGGCCATCGCCTTCGGCTTTGCCAAGGCGATTGTCAGTACCGAGAAGGAACTGGGCGATCATTATGGCATCACCGGTGAGATTGCTTGGTTCGTTCCCAACTGGTCGGAGTGGATCGCGGATCTGCTCAGTTCGCCGATCTTCCGAACCATACTCATGATGCTCATCATGATGGGGATTTATGCCGAGTTTCAGTCGCCGGGCACCTTCGTCGGCGGCGCCGTGGCCCTGGTGGCCCTGATGATCTTCCTCGGCGCCCCCTACATCACCGGTCTGGCCGACGCCTGGGAGATTCTTCTGGTCGTCCTCGGCGTGATCCTGCTCGCCGTCGAGTTTTTCCTCATCCCCGGATTTGGCGTCGCCGGCATTTCGGGGTGTATGTTGATCCTGGTGGGGCTGATCGCCACGTTTATCCCCGCCGAGCCGGGACCGATTATCATCCCCCGCATGCCGGGAAGCTGGCTCGGCCTGAAAACGGGTCTACAAGTCATTTTTGGCGGAATGGTCCTGGCGTTGGGCGGAGTCTGGATGTTGAATCGATTCCTGCCGCATATGCCAGGCACCCGCGGATTGTTCCTCGGGGCACCGGGCCGATGGGCAACCTCCGGCGCGGCATCAAGTGTTGCCGTCTCGAGCGACTTCCGACCGGATACTCCGGCAACGGCGACTGAACAAATCGTCCGCCTCGGCGACGTGGGCAAGACGGCCACCCCACTGCGCCCGTCGGGCAAGGCGATCATCAACGGCCGTCGGGTGGATGTCATCACACGAGGGCAGATGATGGATGAAGAGTGCTCAGTGGAAGTGATCGAGGTCTCCGGCAACCACGTAGTGGTTCGGGAGATCGCCTAGGGGCGCATCGGCGTCCCGCCGGTGCGTCGTTGTTGTTGTTTTTGTTTTTGTTGTTTATTGACTGATTGAAAAACATCGATGCCTCACCGGTGGTCGGTCAACAAACACCGCGATGTCTCGCTACGAATAGGGCGAATACAAGCAGACACCTGGAACGTTTGACATGGAACCCTATCTGATCTGGTCATTGGTACTCTTCGCCGTGGGCTTGTTGTTCGTGGCGATCGAGGTGATGATCCCCTCGGGCGGACTCCTGGGCATCGTCGCCCTGCTCTGCCTCGGTGGCAGTCTCGCCTCCGCCTGGCAGGTCAGCGGCACGACCGCCGCGGTCATGGCGGGGATCGAGGTGATCTGTGTCCCCGTGGTCGTCGCCATGGCGTTCAAGATTCTGCCCAAGACACGATTCGGCCAAGGACTGATCCTCAGCCCACCCGGCGCGCCCGAAAGTCAATCGGCGGCGACCTCCACCCGACCGCTGCCGAATCCGGGCCTATATGACGATCTGTTGGGCAAGACAGGCATCGTCGTCACGGAATTGCGCCCCAGCGGAACGGCGGAGATCGAAGGTCGCCGGATCAGCGTCGTCAGCGAAGGCGAAACGATCAAAGTGGACGAGCGTATCAAAGTCGCACTGGTTGAGGGCAATCGTGTGGTGGTGGAGTCGATCGACGCATAAGTTCGCCGTAGGATGGGTCATTTGACCCATCTGTTGACACCCCACGTAACGGGAGTGGCGCATGGCTGGAATAATCGAGCCCAAAGCGTTCACCCTTTACGGAGGGAGCCAAGGGCAAGCGAGCAGAAACATTGAGAGTGCCCATATTGGAAGCAACAACATTTATAGCGCAGTGAGAAACTGTCGTTTTTTTGTTGTTGTTTTTGCTGTTAATTTTGACTTTTCGGCGTTTCGACGTTTCGACGTTTAATCAACGAGGCGATTATGAACACCTTCCTGCTTGCAGCCGGTGACATCAGCAATTATCTGACGTTTGGCGTGATGGCTATCCTTTTTCTACTGGCCATCTTCGTCGTGATCATTCTCCTGGCCTTTGGGCGGCTGTGGATTCGATCCCGGTTCAGCGGCGCCCCGGTCAGCTTCTCGACGTTGCTGGGCATGTTCCTCCGGCGCGTCAACATGACTCTCATTGTCGACATGCGCATCTCCGCCGTGCAGGCCGGCATCACCGAACTGGGCACACAGTCCCTCGAATCCATCTATCTGGTCCGACAGAACCCGGATGATGTTCGAGCCTGCGTCACCGGCCTGATCACAGCCCACAAGGCAAACCTCACGATGGACATCGACCAGTTGCAGAGCCACCTGTTCGCCGGCGGCGATATCCACCGGGTCGTAACGGCCATGGTCGAGTCCACGCGGGCCAAGATTCACCTCGACTTCGACGCCGCCCGGGCCATCGACCTGGCCGGTCGCGACGTCCTCGAGGCCATCCACACCTCCGTCAACCCCAAGGTGATCGACTGCCCCCTGAGTTCGCTCGGTCCCGATGCCCGGCTCGACGCCGTGGCCAAGGACGGCATCCGCCTCCTGGTCAAGGCCCGCGTCACGATTCGCACCTGCCTCGATCGACTCGTCGGGGGTGCGACCGAAGAGACCATCATCGCGCGAGTGGGGCAGGGGATCGTCAGCGCCATCGGCTCGTCCCACTCCTACAAGGATGTGCTGGAGAATCCCGATTCGATCTCCCGCCGCGTGCTCGATCAGGGCCTCGATGCCGCCACGGCCTTCGAGATCGTCTCCGTCGATATCGCCGACGTCAGCGTCGCGGGCGTGACCGACAAGGCCAACGTCGGTGCTCACCTCGACACCGAGCGCGCCCTGGCAGACAAGCAACAACGTCAGGCCGAGGCCGAGGGCCGGCGGGCCATGGCCGTCGCCCAGGAGGCGGAGATGAAGGCCGCCGTCATGGAAAACCGCGCCAAGCTCGTCCTCGCCGAGTCCGAGGTCCCCAAGGCCATGGCCGACGCCTTCCGCGCGGGTAACCTGGGCATCATGGACTACTACCGCATGCGAAACATCCAGGCCGACACCACCATGCGCGATGCCATCGGCAAGGACGGCGAGGATGGCGAAAGATCACAAGGCGGTCCCCCGAAGGCGTGATCGATTCGGGGAGCATCGGCGTCTCGCCGGTGCGTTGTTGTTTTTGTTGATGTTGTTTTTCGTTGTCGTTGTTGTTGTTTATCGAATCGGGGGATCGGGTGCCATGCTTACACGTCACGGCCTCATTGTGATGGGTAGGCATGCGGAACGCTGGAACACCTTGAGATTGGAATTCGGCGACACAACTTTGGAACAACCAATTGTAATTGACTCACAAGCAGCTCGTTGATCCAGGTAATCGAAAGTGAATTCACACATATATCTTATTCTGGCGGCCTCCGACCACTTCTCGCTGGTCATTCTGGCCATTGCCGCCGTCAGCGTGCTCGGCAAGCTGCTCGGCAAGAAGAAGGAGGAAAACGCGGAGGATCAGTCTGCCCGCGACGAGGAAATCGTCGAGATCGATCTGGGCGACCTGCTCGGCATGCATGAATCCGCACCTCCGCCAATGGCCCGGCCCACACAATCCTCTGTACCGCCGCCCATCCCAAACAGAAAAAGGTCCCGTCACCAGGCGCCGGCGACCCCGGTTCCCGAATTGCGGATCGCCCGACGCTCCAGAAAAAAATCCCGATCGGCGACCAAGCCAAAACAGGCCAAACAGAAGTCCTCCCCACGGAAATCGCGTGTTCGCGTTTCAGACCCTTCGGCGGATGAAACCGAGATATGGCAACCGCCAAATCGAAGCCTTCTCCGCGAACTCCTCACATCGCATCCCGCATCTCTGCGTGGGTCCCTTCTAATCGCCGAATTGCTCGCCCCACCCGTCGCCCTTCGCGATCCATCCGCACCCTCCATGGGACCGCCCGGCAGCGCTGTTTGAGAAATCCCGTCACCGAAGTCCGATAACCACAGAAAAATGACACCCTGTGCCCTTGCCACCGGGCCACAACGCAAGCTATCCCGCCCCAACCACGAGCTTGCAGATCGTGATGCAGGCGATGCCCGCGTACGTCCCCAGCACGTAGCCCGCGATGGCCAGGAGCACCCCGACCGGCGCGAGCACCGGGTTGAACGCCCCGGCCACGACCGGCGCCGAGGCCGCGCCTCCGATGTTGGCCTGCGATCCAACCGCAATGAAGAAGAACGGCGCCCGAATCATCCGGCCCACGAGCAAAAGCAGACAGATGTGAAATAATATCCAGGTCGCCCCCATCCCGAGATAGGCCCCCCCCTCCGCGAGCTTGCTGAAATCGGCCTGCGCCCCGATCGACGCCACCAGCAGGTAGATCATCACGCTGCCGACCCGGGAGGCGCCTGCGCCTTCCAGTGATCGAGCCTTTGTAAACGAGAGCAACATACCCACCGTCGTGGCCAGGATCACGGTCCAGGCGAAGGCCTTGAAAATCTCGTCCAGAAACGCCGGCTGCCGCTCGGCCAGCCAGCCGCCGCCGAGGTGGGACAGCCAGGCCACGCCGAAACCCAGGGCGAGGATAATCAGCCAGTCCGTCAACGATGCGATCCGGGCGACGCGAGCCTGGTAATCGTGCATCTTTCTCTCCAGCGCCCGAATCGCCGACGTGTCCCCGCCGAACCAGCGATCCACCCGTTCCTGCCGCGCCGCCCAGTAGAGCAGAATCCCCATCCAGGTATTGGCGACTGCGACATCGACGATGATGATGATCGGCGCGGGAGCGGGAGCGGGGACGGAGCCGCTGCCCATGAAGTTGTGATGCAGCGCCAGGGCGTTGGCCCCACCGCCGATCCAGCTTCCGGCGAGATAGGCCATCTCTCGCCAGGCATCCGCGGGTAGCGCCCCTTTCCAAAGATACAAGGCGAGAGGTCCGCCCAGCACGATCCCCGCCGTCCCCGTCAGCAGCATGATCACCGCCTTCGGTCCCAGCCCGAGGATGCCCTTGACGTCCAGAGAGAGTGTTAGAAGCACCAGGCTG
>JBHHUV010000013.1:0-17477 GCA_046754005.1 Phycisphaerae bacterium
GGAAAAACTGGAGACATCCCTTAACCTCAACCCTTATAATGAAAATGCCTATGGGCCCAGCCCGAGGATGCCCTTGACGTCCAGAGAGAGTGTTAGAAGCACCAGGCTGGCGGGCAGGATAAATTGTTTGACCCATGTATACATAGGAGACTCGGCCGGAATGATCCCCAGCGAAGTAAGCAACGTTGGGATGAAATAGCAAAAGACCAGCGCGGGGATGATCTTGAAAATCTTCCCAAGCACCGGCCGAGTCTGTGCCCAGAAGATCAGCGCGAGCACGGTCAGCAAAACAGCCAGCAGCCCGGCAGAGGATTGGATGAGTGGATCGACGGTTGCGTGCGTTTCGGTTGCCTCTGTGGCAAGGGAATCGGCAAGGGGAAAGTGGAACATGGCCGGGTATGTTAGCCGCTTGTGTGCCACTGCTTCAAGCAGTGCGACCCGCGTATGACCGCTTGAAACAATGAGTAGGATGGGTCATCTGACCCATCTTCTGATCCGCCAACCGGGTGACCAGTTGTTTGTGTATCAGTGCTTCAAACAACGCACACTGGTGCGTCACCACACCTGAATATGCGGATCGCCCCAAAGGATAACATGCCTTTTTTGCCCCGAAGGGGCGTAACATGTCAGCCCAGGGCAGAGCGAAGCGCCACCCTGGGTTGACGCAATCAAAAGCACTCAGCCCTGAAAGGGCGATACAACAGGGTCTACAAGACGATCTTCCCGGCAAACCCGCAATAACAAGTATGTCTATACACCAGGGAAGGAATCGGTGTTTGAATGCTTCTAATCAATCGGCGGGTGCTCCTGCACCTCGTCCGGCGGATGTGGCTCAAACTCCGGAGGTTCAGTTGCCGTAGTCGTGCTCGTCTTTTTCCCCTTCCCCTTTTTCTTCCGCCGCGGTGGTCGCCGACCGGTCTGAATATCCTCGTCGAATTGCCGTTTGCTGCGGAGGATGTGGTGGTAATGCTGGGCGAACCGGTGGGCCTCGTCACGAACCTGTTGCAGCAATCGAAGGGCCGGATCATTCCGCGGCAGCCTGATCGGCCGCGCATGCGCCTGTCTGTAGAGTTCCTCCTCGCGCTTGGCCAGCGAGACGATCATCGGAGGCTTGACGAACATATCCGAACAGGCCTCCAGGGCCGCGTGCAGTTGTCCGAGACCGCCGTCTATCAGGATCACGTCCGGGTAGAGTTCCTCCCCCTCGGCCGCACGCGCATACCGCCGGCGGACGACCTCGCGGATCATCGCGTAGTCGTCCTGCCCTTCGACGGTCTTGATGCGAAACCGCTTATAGGCCCCCTTGAACGGCTTGCCATCGATGAAACAAACCAGCGAGCCGACCGACTCCTCCCCCTGCAGGTTCGCAATGTCGATCCCCTCGACGATCCGCGGCGTCTGTTCCAACTCCAGGATCTTCGCAAGCCGTTCCAGACCGCGGGCCGGATCGATATAAAAAACCTCCGGCTGCACGTCCTCCGACACGTCGCCGGAGAGCTTGAGCTTCTGGATTGCCTTGATCCGGTCACGAATCCGCGCCGCCTCCTCGAAATTCCGTGCCTCCGAGCAGGTCTGCATTTCCTTCTGCATCTCTCTCAGAACAACAGATTGTTTCGAGACCATGAATCGTTTGAATCGGTCGATGTCGCGGCGATAGTCTGCCTTGCTGATCCGATCGGCACATGGAGCGGTGCATTGGTTGATAGCGTAGAGCAGGCAGGGGCGGAAGAATCGCCGTCGGTCATCGTCCTCTAGGATCTCCAGTTCGCAGGTGCGATACTTGAAAACCTTTTGAAGGGCGTTGACCGCGTCGCGCAGGGCGGAGACGGAAACAAAGGGGCCGTAGAGCTTGCTGCCTTTGAGCCGAGGCTTGCGCGTGACAAAGACGCCTGGAAAATCGTCGCCCGTCGTGATCTCCAGGTAGGGGAAGGTCTTGTCGTCCTTAAGCCGCTCGTTGTGCGGCGGCTGGATGTCCTTGATCAGCCGATTTTCCTGGAGCAGGGCATCGACCTCGGTGTCGCATTCGAGAAAATCGATATCGCGCACCCGTGAGGCCATGTTCGCAATATCCGGCCCGCGCGTTCGAAGCAGGTCGGCCGATTCCTGAAAGTACGACGCCACACGCGAACGCAGATCCTTCGCCTTGCCCACGTAGAGCACGCGGCCCTTGCCATCCTTCATCAGATAGACGCCGGGGGACTTGGGAAATCGCGCGATCAGTTCGCGGAGGCCCTCCATACGCTTTTCGTCGGCCGTGGGGTCCATGCCGTTATTGTACCAACCGGGTTCCATGCTTACACGGCACGGCCTCATCGTGACGGGTAAGCATGCGAACACGAACCCCCTTCACGCGAACACCGTTGTTTTTGTCGTTGTTCACCTCGTGTTTCCGGTGAATCACACAGGTACAGACCAAAAGAACGCACGTTCTTCTTGCCCCGAAGGGGCTCAACATGTCAGCCCAGGGCAAAGCGAAGCGACGCCCTGGGTCATCATCATCAATAACGCTCAGCCCTGAAGGGGCGATACTACCAGTAAGTCACACAAGGACAGAAGTCTTGGAGCATGTGGATATCAATTCCGCCACTGGTACTTTTTATCCGGGCGATTGACTCAACAAGTCGCGAAGAGCGATCTGCATCCGCCGAAGTGCCAGGCCGCGATGGCTGATACGATTCTTGTGCTCCGGCGTCAGTTCCGCCGTCGTCAGGCCGAGTTCGGGCACGAAGAAGTGCGGATCGTATCCAAAGCCGCCCGATCCGCGGGCAGCGTCGATGATCCGCCCCTCGATCGCACCCTCCGACGACGCCAGAATCCGATCACCCTCCGCCAATACCAACGCACAACGAAACCGCGCGGTCCGATTGTCCGGCGGAACATTTTTCAGTGCCGCGATCAGCTTTCGATTGTTCGCGGCATCGCACCGATCTCGCGGAGCGTCCCCCGGCAGATCGGCATACCGCGCAGACCGAACGCCCGGCGCGCCCGAAAGGGCGTCCACCTCCAACCCGGAGTCATCCGCCAGCGTCCACAAACCGGTCGCCCGCGCATAATATCGCGCCTTCTGTGCGGCATTTCCAGCGAAGGTATCTTGATCTTCACGGGGTTCGTGAATCTCATCGGGTAGATTCCGAAGGGTTTGCCAGCGGACGGAATACGACTGCTCGACAGTGTTCGATTCGGACAGAACGGCCTCGATCTCGCGGGCCTTACCGGGATTGCCCGTCGCGATCAGGATGTCAATCGTGCGAGTAACCGGCATCGTCAATCCGACGCCTCGTCATTTTTCGGTATCTTCACAAGAAATGACTTATTCGGCATCCGGGCCATGGCCCCGGTCTTCGGATCACGACTGCTACGGAAGATCTTGGCGCCATTTTCAAGATTGAACCGGAACTCTTCTTTACTTCGCAACAACTCTACATCCGGACTGATGATCTTTCGTACCCTTACTTTGTTATTCTGATCGACCCACTTTTCAATCTGAACAGTGTCCTCTCCGAAACTCCCTACACAGATCGAAGTCTTCGGCTTGTCCGGGGCATGATAGTAATAGGCCTCGTATCCTCGATTTCGCAGATCCCTGACCCATTCAATCGCTGCCTGCTTATAGTTTTTCATCGTCGGCGTGTTATATGTTACACCCACGTTCAGCGTATAGACACCAGTAGCGTTTCGTAGGTCCCATTCCGACGGCCCCACATCCGGATTGGGCTTCCGAATCGCGCTCGCCGTCAGAAAGGGGTGTTGTTCTCCCCATGCCAATTGCTTGATGAGTTTTAGGTCGCGTTTGATCGCTTCGCTCAGACGAATCGTCACGTCTCCTTCGAGACCGGATTCGCGGTCCGACTGCGCTTCGACATACTTCAAACGATAAACGCCGTAAAAGATGCGACTCTTCATCGGACCGTGTTTCACCTGGACTCTATCAGCGTCGAGTTCCGGCACCTTTCGTAATACACGTGCCATCCTGTCGGCCACCAAGCGACGATCTGCCCCCTCATAGTGACCACACTCAATAGTCCATTCCTCGTTCGTGTTCGTAGCCCCACCCCGCCACCATTGTGTGGATTGATTCCACCGATCCAGATCCGCCTCCGTGCACCCGGTCGCGCATGTGAATAATAGACAAACAATACTACAGAACTTTCGAGACAACACCATGATCGCCCTCATCCTCCGCGCCGACCGCGCAAGGCCTTCTCCTGAATGATACGCAGTTGCTTGATCCCCTTTCCAGCCGTCTTGATCATCCGATCCATTTCCGACTGGTCAAACGTTCCCGCCTCCGCCGAGCCTTGAACCTCGACAAACCGGCCCCGACCGGTCAGCACAACGTTAAAATCAACCTGGGCATCACGGTCTTCTTCATAGCACAGGTCCAGTAACACACGATCGTTCACCAGTCCCACGCTGATCGCCGCGACCGAGTCGATAATCGGATCGGCTTTCAGCTTCTTCCCGGCCCGCAGAGATCGCACCGCGTCGATCAGGGCGACATAGGCCCCGGTGATACCCGCCGTCCGCGTCCCCCCGTCGGCCTGCAACACATCGCAGTCCAGCCAGATCGTGCGTGGCCCCAGCTTCTCCATATCGACAACCGCCCGAAGCGACCGGCCAATCAGCCGTTGTATTTCCTGAGTCCGCCCGTCGATCTTCCCACCTCGGTTTCGCTTCCGTCGCTCGCCCGTGCTGGACGGCAGCATCTCATACTCGGCGGTCACCCAGCCGAGGCCGGAACTCTCTCGCCACTTGGGCACACCCTCCTCAACCGTGGCGGTACACAAAACGTGGGTATTGCCCGCCTGAATCAGCACCGAGCCAGCCGGCGCCTGGGTAAAACCTCGGCGGATCTTGATATGCCGCAACTCGCTCACTTTTCGTCCATCCACACGTTTCATTGATTCTCCTTGGGGAACATCGGCGTCCCGCCGGGCGGTTTATCGTTTGCCACCGACTTCAGTCGGTGGTGGACGCCATTCACCATTCCCCTCAGCCGGCTTCAGCCGGACTTTCCAATCCGAGTCCCGAGTGCCACCGGCAATCTCTGCTTTCTGGTGTTCGACCCCCAATACGAAATCAATTCAACACCCGCCAAACTGTCATGCACCCTTATCATCGCGGTGCGTCTTTCGGTCAAGACCGAGGTTTCCCATTCGCCCCGCGATCGTCTCCGAACGAGTCCGCAGACTCAAGCAACGCTTCGACTCACCCTGCTCGGACAATTCGATCCACAGTGCCGCTACCGTAATCGCAGAAGGCACGCGATCCGCCCATTCGACCATCACAACCGCCCCACACGTGCACATCTCTTCGAATCCCAGAGTCAGCAACTCGGCCGTACCAGAAAGCCTATAGGCGTCTATATGATAGATCGCCACACGTCCGGCGTATTCGTTGACCAGGACGAATGTCGGGCTGCACACCTGCCGATCATCCGCCACGCCGAGCCCGCGCGCGATGCCCTTGGCCAGGTAGGTCTTTCCCGCGCCCAACGGGCCGACCAGCCCGACCACATCACCCGGCGCCAGGGCCTCGCCGATTCGGCAACCGATCGCCAGCGTTTCCGCGACGTTTTCGGAATGCACCTGCCAGACCCATTCACCATCCCGCGCCTCGCTCATTGGAAATGCCGCCAGCCTACCGGTTCCAGCGGTGTCCGGATGCCGTTCGCCGTTCTCAACCACACGCCGGGTTCGTCAATCGCGATGCCGACACGCGTCGTTTCCGGCTGCTCCAACGCGCCCGCAGCCGATGCGAACAACAGTTCGAAATCTTCGCCGTCATTCAGGGCGTGGTCCAACGGCGATCGGCCGTCCTCGCGCGACATCTCCCGCGCCGTGTCGGAAACCACCCGCTCAATCGCATCCGTATCGAAGACCAGTCCACAACCCGAAGACCGCGCCATCCGCGCGGCATCGGTCGAAAGCCCGTCGCTGAGATCCATCATCGCGTGCAGATCCGACCCTAACCGCCGAGCCAGCGCATACGCCTCGGCCACGCGCGGAGTGAAGGCTAAATGATGTTCTAGCAGGCTACCCCCAAGCCGGCCGGTCACAAACAGTTCGTCACCCGCGACAACCCCGTCCCGCCGGACAGGCGTCACGTCTGGATAAGGCTCCGCCAGAACTGTCACATCCACCACCAGCGGCCGAGTCCAACTGTTCGTATCACCACCAATGATCGTACAGTCAAACGCCTTCGCAAGATCCTCGATACCCAGAAACAGCGTCTGTGCCTGCTCCATCGACCACGCATCCGGCAGGGCCAGACTCACCAGCACCCAACGCGGCCGAACCGCCATCGCCGCACAGTCCGACAGGCTCGCCGCCAGGGCCTTTCGACCAATCGCTCGCGGATCGTGCACCTGCGTGTCAAAGTGAACGCCGTCCATCAACATGTCCGACGTCACCGCAATCGCGCCGCCACCGGGTGCCAACAGGGCCATGTCGTCGCCGATATCCAGCGTAACACCGTCGGATTCGGATCGCTGATCCCGATCCCGCAATCGGCCGGCCATCCACGCCACCAGATTGTCCTCGCCTTTAGTCATTTCCGGACCATTCTATACGGCACCCTGGCATCCTTGAACCGCCATACCTCCACTTCGTTTTTTCGCTATTCGACTTTCGACATTCGCGATTCACACCCCCCACCGGATTTGCGGACCGTATCAGCGGGGTATAACGTATGCCGTGAAAGCAAGTTATCCGCGCCAACCACATGGGGCGGCCCGGCCACGTGACTGGGCTAACCGTTCGCCGTTTGGAGTGTCTACCCCTATGAGCGACCCCGCCGCACAATCCCGAATCGATGCCGACGAGATCGGCCAACAGGATGCCGAGCAGGTCGCGCGGACGCTGAGGGGCGATACGGCCGCCTTCGACGTCCTGATCGAACGCTACCAGCGACGCGCCGTCGCGGTCGCCTATCGGCTGTTGGGTAATATCGAGGATGCAAAGGACGTATGCCAGGATGCATTCATCAAGGGATTCAAATCGCTGGCCTCGCTTCAACAGCCGGATCGGTTCGGGGCCTGGCAGATGCGGATCGTCACCAACCTGTCGCTCAACTTTCGCCGCGGTCGCCGAGCGAACCTGTCGCTCTCGACCGAAGGCGAGCAAGGTGGGATCAACCTGGATCAGGTCACCCGGAAAGATCGGCGGGTTCGCCAGGATCCCAGCGAACCGCTCCAGATAGCCGAGGCACGACAGGCCGTCACCAACGCGATCGAGGCCCTGCCGGAGCCGCAGCGCCTGGCGCTGGTGTTGTTTGCAATTGAGCGAATCCCCCAGAAGGAGGTCGCCGAAATAATGAAATGCAGTGTTGAAATGGTCAAGTGGAATGTCTTTCAGGCGCGCAAAACGCTGAAAAAGACCCTTGCCGAGTTGATACGGGAATGACCGACGGAAACGAAACAATCGAGCAACTCCTCAGCCGCCGCCTCGACGGCGACTTCACGCCCGACGAGCAGGCCCGACTCCGCAAGGCGATGGAGGCCAGCGCCGAACACGCCGACGTCGGACAACAGTACGACCGGCTGAATCGGCTGTTGTCGGCGTGGCGGAGGCTGCCGACCGATCTGGATTGGCCCGCGATGGCGCGGGAAGTGTCCAATCGCATCGAGGACGTCCTGACGGCCCGAGCCTCCGCACGGCTCGATCGCGAAATCGACCCCGACGCGGTGGAGGATGATCCGGATTCGATCGAATCTCCGGCCGGACCGCGCCTCGACCCGGCCACCCGGTCCGTTCGAGCGACGGAGGATCTGGTTCGAGATTGGGCCGATTCCATGCCGGAGGTCGATTGGGATGCCTACAAGACACGCGTCTCCCTTTCGGTACGACGAGAGGCGGAAGTATCATCGCAAATAGCCTCCTCCGTCCGATGGCGCCGCGCCGCCGGTTGGCTCACTCCAATCGCCGCCGCAGTCGCGCTGGTCGTCTGGTGGCCACGCGGGAACGAGATCACCCCGCTCTTCCACCCCGAATCGGGCTCCCAATCGATTCTCGTGGCCCTCGACATGCCGCGATCCGGCGGTCGGATTTCGATCGTGTTCGACGAACAACCCGCGGAAGCTCAGCCTCGGCAAGAGCCCGCCCCCGGCGGCACCGCGATCGCAATCGGGCCGTCCTGGGCGGAAATCCCGGACACCGCAGACGAGGCCTATTACTATTAACTCCGGACGAACCGTGAGGACGCAATAATGAACATCTCAGTACGAATGATCCCCGGCATGGCAATCCTGTCCCTCACGATTGGGCCGGTCATCTTGGCTCAGTCGCCGGATCCGATTCCCATCGACGTCGCCCGGGCCCTCGACCAACCGTTGAATAATCTGACGATCCAGGCGGAAGAAGTTCCCGCCGCCCTGGCCCGTATAGGGGAACAGGTCGGCATCACAATCACGCTCGATGACGCCTCGGCCGAATTCCTGCCCTGGGGGCGACAAACACGGCTGAAACAGATGACCGTCGAGAACGCAACCTTGCGCGAGGTACTCCCACAGGTTCTCGGCGCGCTCGGTATGACCTACGAGATGCAAGACGACGGCCTGATCGTGGTCGCGACTCCGCCACTCAAACGCCTCGGCCGCCGCGCCACCTGGAACGATCTTCGGCTGCTTCGCAAATGCCATGACCTGCCCTACTCGCCCGAAAACTTCGCGACGTTGGAACTGCAATACCGAATCACCAGCAAAGTCGATGCCCCCAAGATGCTGATGGCTCAATTCGAGAAGGCCGTGTGTGGCTCGGTTGCCGAAATGCTGGAATCCGCCACCGGAGCACTCGGTTGGGTCTGGTTTCCCAACGACAACCACATCGTCATCCGCACGGTTCAGGCACAGATCGCCAACGCCATGGCCCGGCGAATCACCGTCCGCTATGCCAATGTTCCCCTGTCGCGCATTCTGGCCGACCTGGCCTCGAAGGCCCAGACGCCAATCCACTTCGAACCCGGCATGATGCTGGAACTCCCGCCCTCGACCCGTCAGAGCTATACCCTCCTCCTCCAGCGAACCTCGATCCGGCAGGCCTTCGAACTTATCTCCGCCGAGACTGGCATCAAGTACGACATTCGTAGAGATGGAATCCACCTTTCCCTGTCCGATCGCATCATCGCTGCCGACGGTACGGCCCTGCCCCGCCGTGGTTCCCCCTATGTCGCCAAGATCTCCGTCCCCGGCGGCGACGGTCGCTATTCATTCGAAATCCTCCTCCGCGAAAACGAACTGCCCGACGACATCCTCGAATATCGCCAACAGATCAAGGAGGAGTATTTCCAGAAAATGCGCGCGGACCTTTCGCCCGACAACTCCATCCACCCCCCGGGACCCAACCAATAATGACAGGTGTCACTGCTTCAAGCTGTGAAAGTGCGTCGGGTGCCATGCTTACACGTCACGGCCTCTTGGGACGGGTAAGCATGCCGAATACCGGTATTGTCACAATTGCCGTTCCATTGCACCAAGATGCGTGACAGATATCTAATCTGTCAAACGGATTTCAGGACACACTCACAATCGCGAAATGGGACATCTATGATTTGAGATTTCAAATTTGAAATCTCAAATTTAACAATATTCCAATCAAAACCAGCGCCCTGCGCAACTGATGAAAACGTAATCTCTTCCCATCACAACCACTGCTTCGTGATCCCCTCCGCGACCGCCTCCAGCCGTTCGGCCGTCTCCGACAATTCACAGTCAAGCGTATAAAAACGATCCAGCGCCGCCAGGCAATCATCAGCGCCCTCCCCCGCAGTCCCGACAATCGCCACGCACGGCACATCCGCCCCCCGCGCCGTCCGAGCGACCGATCCAACCACTTTGCCCATCATCGACTGTCGATCCAGCCGCCCCTCGCCGGTCATGACCCACTCCGCATCCCCGATTGCCCCCACCAGTCCGTTGGCCTCGCTCACGAGATCCACGCCCGGCACCACCGTCGCGCTCGTGAAGGAAAGCAACGGCAGTGCAATACCGCCGGCGGCGCCGGTCCCGGGTTCGTCCCGCAGCGGCCACCCACACGCCGCCTCCAACAGATCGGCCCAATGCGAAAGCCCGCGCTCCAACAATCGCACCGCCGCCCCGTCGGCCCCTTTTTGCGGAGCGAAGACCGCCGCCGCCCCGTTCGGACCGCATGCCGGATTCAAAACATCGCAGCCGATTGTAAACCGCACATGTTCAAGATCGTCGGGCGGTCGATCCCATACGAGCCGATCGATGCGAGCCAGATCACCCCCACCGACGGGCGACTGAATCTCGCGCCCATCCCCCGCGAGAAACCGCATCCCCAATGCCTGCATCATCCCCGCGCCGCCATCAACCGTCGCGCTCCCACCAAGTCCCAGTATGATCTCATCCACACCGCCTTCGATCGCCACGCGGATCACTTCTCCCAGGCCGAACGTCGTCGCCTTTAGAGGGTCTCGCCGATCCGAAGATACCAGGCTGTATCCAGCGACAAGGGCCGACTCGATCACTGCGGTCGAGGCCTCGCGGATCAGACCGACCGCAACGTCCAGCGGCCGGCCCAGCGGCCCCGTCGCCCGGACCAATCGACGATTGCCCCGGTTTGCATCGACCAGCACATCAAGCGTCCCCTCGCCCCCGTCGGCCATCGGCACCAGGACAACCTCGGCATCCGGCCGCGCACGACACACCCCCGCCCCGATCCGCTCGGCCGCGGATCGAGCATCCAGCACACCCTTGAAACTGTCCGGAGCAATCACAACGCGCACCAGATGCCCGCCTCTCCATCACATTCGGGACAATGCTCGGTCATGAATCGACGATCCGCACCATCACTTCGGGGTAATCTTCGGCCGCTTGATCCGTCCGTCACGAATCCACGCAATCACACGAGGCAGTAATTCCCGCTCCAGTACTCGCACCCGATCGGCAAGCGTCTCGACCGTGTCCCCCGGTAGAACAGCGCATCGATCCTGCGCGATGATCTCTCCATGGTCATATTCCTCATCCACCCAGTGCACACTCGTGCCGGTCTCGGCATCCCCCGCGTCGAGCACTGCCGCGTGAACACGCCGGCCGTAAAAACCCTTTCCACCATAGCGTGGCAACAGGGCGGGGTGAATGTTGATCACCTTTCCAGACCACCGCCTCGGCGGCCGCCAGAAACACAACCATCCAGCCTGAACGACGAGATCAACGGCATAGATGTCCAGCGTCAGGGCGATCTGATCGCTGAAGGTTTCTATCTCAGGGAAATCCTTCACACGAATAATCTCCAAGGGAATCTCCGCGCGTTGCGCGCGCTCCACCGCTTCGACCGTAGACCGAGACGAGACCGCCACCGCGATCTCCACGCCGGGCAATCGACGATCGCGCACGTGATCGATCAGGTTCTGTAGCGAGCTGCCGGTACCGGAGACGAGTACGGCAATCCGCAACGGCTCGGCCTTTTTCCTTTTCTTTTTTGCACGCGCCATAATTCCTCGTCGGATTCTGGGGTGCCATGCTTACACGGCACAGCCTCATCGTGACGGGTAAGCATGCCGCCGGATACCATTTTCACACATCAAAATCCCGTCAAGCCAGGACCGGTTCCTAACCTGCAGTACGGATCGCAATTTGCACCCTGAATCAGATCTTTCGCTATTCGCTATCCCCCCCTTCCACCGGCGAGGATCCCGTGGCTCTTCAGAAAACCCTCAATATCGCCCCAGTATCGCTCCTCGTTTCCATCACCCGGAAAGTCGTTGTGCCGGCAATCGTATTCAATGTAGGTGCCATTCCGGGCGATATCGCGCAGGGTCCGCCCGTGCGCCACGGGCACGATGTTGTCACGCGTGCCGTGGAAGATCAGCACGGGGATGTCGAGCGTTTTTAACACACGGTCCACGTATAGCGGATGGCAAACAATAAAACCGGGCGCCAGGTACTTGTGTGCCATGGCCCGAATACTGGTAAACGTCGAGCCGAGAATCAGGGCCTTCGGTTTTCGGCGCGCGGCAAGACCGGCGGCGATTCCTCCGCCGAGCGAGCGGCCGTGTATCAGAACGCGGGAAGCATCCACGTCCGGGCGTTTGATCGCCAGATCGTGAAAATAGACAGCGTCATCGACGATGGCCTGTTCGGAGGGTTGACCGTCGGACCGGCCATAGCCCCGATATTCAGGCATCAGCACAGAGACGCCCATCGACCGATAGCCCTCGATGCGATGACCCTGAAAGTCGATGATTTCGGCACTGCCGTGGCAATATACGACGAGCGGAGCGGGCTTCTCAGCCGATGCCCCCCGGCCGGGAATCAACCAGGCGATGACGCGACCACCATCGATCTCACGCGTCAGAACCGTGGTGGAAGCATCATACTTCTCCGCCGGTGTCGGCTCGGGGGACATGTGGTCAGAGAAAATCAGCCATCGCTGCGTGGCAAACAGCAGCAGGCACCAAAACAGATAGAGTGCGATCAATCGATAGACAAGTTTCTTCCCCCGAGCCATCAACCCGGATCGCTCAGCAGGAGATTTCTCAATCTCGCCCTCAGCCTGATTCGAAGAGGATTGGCTCAAGTTCATCACACCCCGTCCATCCTGACATCGCCGTCGTTATTGTTGTTGTTGTTTATTTTCTTTCTCTTTCTCTTTTTCTTTTTGTCGTTGTTGTTGTTGTTTTTGTTTTTATTTTGACTTTTTTACTTTTTTGCGTTTTTTCGTTTTGGCGTTTCGGCGTTTAGGTGTTTTGACGTTTCGGCGTTTCGGCGTTTTGACGTTTGACGTCTCCTCAGTCCACCACCACGTCCCCCAACGCCGAGCAACTGATCACGACCTCCCGAAACACGAATATCCGCCTCCGATTCGCGCGAATCCCGTGTTCCGCCGCCTCGACGGCATAACCCTCCTTCGTAATATGCCCCTCACCGCGATCCCGAATATCCGCATCCTTCAGCCAGAATCCGTCCGGTCGGATCTCCTCCAGGGTGCCCAGATAGCTGACAGGCCCCGCAGTGTCGAAGACCACGGCGCGACCGATAAATCCGTTCAGGCTGGATGGCTCTGTCGTCGTCATGTCTCACATCCGATGAGAACGTCGGGGATTGTGAAATATCCACATCCCGAAGACTGCATCAATGACCGATTGGCATATAATAATGCGCAAGACTTCAATTGCGTAGCCGCCGTGCTTCACGGATGATCTCGAGCGGATACTCGTGAGATCTGAGACAGGATGACCACGATGACAAATCCCACAAGAAGGCTACGGTTGTTCGGATTGGGAGTCGCCATACTCATTGCAACGGTCCTGACTCTCGCAAGGGCCGAACCCACACCGAGGATCTTCCCGACCGCCCCACCCGATCCGGCAGAGGTGGATGATGAACCGGAGATACACGAGTCGGCTCTGGCGCCTCCATTGAAAAAGCTCACCGCCGAGCAGATCAACCGTATCCGCTTTATGGAACTCCGCGGGATACGACTCGATAAATCCAACACCCCCGATCGCGTGTCGGTCAAGATTCCCCGCGACACGATCGACGAGTTTCTCACCTCGATGGAGGGACGCCCGGATTTCCACGGCCAAAGCTCGCGACGGGCCTTCCTGAAGAAAACCGCGCCGCAAAAGCTGCACTACATCGCCCGATACGGCGGCGCTCGCTACGCGGACAAGGTCACCATCAAGACCGATCCGGAAATCTTCGTCGAGTTTCAAAGAAACGTGATGCCGACGGTCCTGCGATCCTGCGCGACCTCGGCCTGTCACGCATTGTCGAATGAAGACGCAATGGGATTTCGCCTCTTCAAGGATCCGAAAAAAACGGCGCCAACCGCCTATGCGAACTTTATCGTGCTCAACGAATTGGAATTCGGGGGGCACAGAGTCATCGATCGGTCTCGACCGAATGAATCGTTGTTGCTCAACTATATGTTGCCCCGGGAAAAGGTTCGCATTCCGTTGCGGCATCCCGGCGAGATTGACTATAAACCCGTCTTTCGCAAGAAGACGGCACGACGCTTCAAGAGGATCAAGCGATGGATCGCCGCATTGAAACACCCGGCGGAAGACTACGGTGTCTATTTGATTCATCCTCCAAAGATCGACAACGCCCCCGACAGCAATGATGACGATCCAGGCGAGCTCGCCGGCCCGCGTCCGCCTGATAAAACCCACCCGAAAAACACACCCGGCAACAAGACCTCGAATCCTTGACATCCAGCCTGATCATCGCGGAAGGGGGTCTCATCGTCCTGACGACGATCGCAATCGTGCTGCGTCGACAACGTGATCGAGCCGCCCGCGGGGCCATGGCCGCGCGACATGGCTGGAAAATGCCTCCCCGCACACGCGACACCTGGACCGAACGACTGGCCGGCATCGGGCCGTTTCGCATCGGGCACGATCGCCGCCTCTCGGCTGTGTATCGTACCCGTCATGGCGTCTGGTTGTTCCCCTACGCCTGTGACACCGGCTTCGAACATCGACGAGGCCACCATGTATGGCGCCTGGCGGTTTATGAAATCGCACACCCATATGGCCATGCGATCGTCACGTGTGAAGACTGGCTCATCGCCATGTTGACGACACCCGTCTCACACGAAATTGAGATAGCCGACGGCGAGACGGTGGAACGCAATCCGAACGGTCCGGTCGCGCTGGTCGAGGATCGGGAGGCATGGTGGTCCCGTCTTCATGGCGATCTGGGTGCGTGGTTCAACGCCCAACCCGCGATGCGAAGCTGGCAGACCCTCCCCGGCTTGGTCGTCGGCTTCGAGCCCGGGCCATTCCTCGAAAACGACATGGATTCCCTCGCCGACGCCACCCGCGAGTTGGCCGATCGGCTCGCCAAAAAATGATCCGTGAGATACCGGAGACATTCACCGGAAAGGTTACCGAACACGTGAAAAGGGCCGCAACATTGAGCATCAATCAGCAGTACCAACGGGCCGGGAGGTGGGCTGATCGGCGGTCGTCGGGACGGGTTGTGTCGTTACGGGTTGCGTTGTCGCAGGTTGTGTCGTCGCATCGAATTTGCGGGGCGTCTTTTTAGGTGGATTCAAGCCGAACATCCCCTTGCCCAATTCCACAAGCGCCGAAGGTTCGCTTGGCTTCTGAGGCGGCACGGATCGGAGGCGATCCGGCTTGGGGCTCATCCACGGTTCATCCAGATCCAGAAGCGGATTCTTTGTGGGCCCTTCCGAATCCGCATCGCGCGGCGCGGGCGTCTCGCCGGGAGCAGTCGGGAGCAGCGCGGGCAGGGCCGTCACCAGGCTGGGGTTGTCCGCCATTGCCGCGGTGAAATTCTTCAGGGATTCGGCCATCCGGGGATCAATCGTCCGAAGCAGCGCCTCATACGCCTGGCGTTGACGCTCCGCTTCGTCGCGCTGCCGTTGAAGATCTGCCGCGCGAGCCTCCTGGGCCGCCAGTTCCCGAACTTTCTCCTGAACACGTGAATCCGCCTGGGCCAACTGGTCTTGTTTATCCTTCAAGTCGCGACCCGTCTTGAGGACGATCCACGAGACAAGAGTACCGATCAGGAAAAGCATCCCGATCATTCCCACGAACCTTCGATGTTTCCAAAGCGCCTTGCGCAACAGGTAGGCCCCGCTCGCCGGCTTGACGGAAATGGGTTCCTCCGCGAGGTAGCGGCTCACATCGCCGCCAAACGTGTCCAGCGACTGATAGCGATCATCTTTATTCTTCTCCAACGCCTTCGTCACGATGGCGCTGAGATCCCCGTCGATTTTTTTGTCATGGCGGCCCGGCGGATCGGGTTCGGCGGAGGCGATGTTCTCAAGCACCTTCCCCATCGAGCCGCTCGTCTCATAGGGCATGCGCCCCGTCAACATCTCGTAGAGCACCACCCCGAGAGAATAAACATCAGTGCGAATATCGATCCCCGACGGATCACCGGCCGCCTGCTCCGGCGACATGTAGGCCGGCGTACCGATGATCTGAGCCGTGACCGAAGTCGTTATGTCAGCATACGTCGCCGCCTTCGCCAGCCCGAAGTCGAGAATATGCGGCTTGCCGTCGACCGCGACGATGATATTCGAGGGTTTCATGTCACGGTGAACGATGCCGCGCTGATGGGCATGTCCGATCGCCTTGCAGATCTCGTTGAACAGCGCCAGCCTGGCCGCTATGTCCAACTCATTCTTCTTGAGATACTCGTTCAATGCCGCGCCGCGAACGTATTCCATCGCGTAATACATTCGCCCGTCAAAGGATCCACTGTCGTAGATCGGTATGATGTTCGGATGGCGAAGCTGCGCGGCCAGGGCGATTTCCCGTTCGAATCGACGCCGCGACTGCTCCGATGCCAACGGACCTTCCAGCAGCAGCTTCAGCGCTACCTCTCGCTTCGTCGATTGTTGGATGGCCTTATAAACGACACCCATCCCGCCGCGACCGATCTGTTTCACGATCTCATAGCCCGGCACGACCGGGAGCGGAGCGCTGCCGCCGCGTGGAGCCGCCGCCGAACTCCCCGCCGCCGGGTGCGTCTCCTCGTCGGGACCGATCGGATGTAGGGACGACGAGCCCAGACCCTCAAGGAGATCAAGCCCGTCGAGATGGGCGCGCAACTCGTCCGCATGTTCCGGGTGCTCTGCCAGGAAGTCTTCCTGGGACAGGTTCTCCCCGCTTTCGCGGCGATCGAAGAAGTCGTTGATCAGCTCCCCGATCATCGCCTCGCGAGGGCTCTCCCCGAGCGAATCGCCAGAATTGTGCCTGTCGAGTGACATCGATTGTTCACAGACCAGGGACACGGCCCGGTCGCGAGATATTCCTCCATACGGGGTTATATGGGGCGATTTCACCTCCAGCATAGGGGCGTGGATGACCGTCGAATCCAGCCGGGTGCCCTCAATCCGGCCTGACTGATTCCCTATGTTAGTACCCTACCACATATTACTTCTCGGACCGATTACAATTTCACATGGAGTTTCCAGCCCGTATGAGGGGCTATTATCCTTCCTTCTACGCCCCGAAAGGGGTATTGTGGCTTGAGGAGCCCTTATTCGACGGCGATGGCTGGATTGTGCCCGCTGCCCTGAATGGAGTGTGATTTTGGCGAATTCGAAGGATACGCAAGTTCTGATCCAGCAAGCGGTCGAGGGCGACCAGCAGGCCGTCCGGCGGCTGCTCGTGCTCTATCATCCGCGGTTGCGGGCGCGGCTCCTGCGGCAGATGGACGCGGTCATGCGGTCCAAGCTGGAACCCGAGGATCTCCTCCAGCAGGTCTATCTGGAGGCCTTCCGGGCGATCGGGAACTTTACCTATATGGGCAAGGACTCGTTTCTCCGGTGGATGTACGCGATTCTCGACCGCAAGCTGATCGACGAGCATCGAGCGCTGCGGGCCGAGCGGCGGGATGTTCGCCGCGAGGTTCGGGCCGTGCCAAGTGGCAGCAACCAGACGACTTATATCGATCTGATGGCTCGGGTAATGGGTTCGGGGGCAACGCCGAGCCGGGTGGTTCGCAAGGGCGAGACGCTGGGCGTGATCAGCGCCTG
>JBHHUV010000014.1:0-17129 GCA_046754005.1 Phycisphaerae bacterium
CTTGCCGTCGAGGTTTCCGGTCGGCTCGTCCGCAAGCAGGACCGCCGGCTCATTGATGAGGGCCCGCGCGATCGCCACGCGCTGACGCTCCCCGCCGGAAAGCTCGTTCGGTCGATGGCGAATACGATCCTCCAGGCCCACCCGTTTCAGCAGCATGCGTGCCCGACCGTCCGTATCCCCTCGCCCGGAGAGCCAACCCCCGACCGACTGACCGACCATCCGCGGCAGGAGAATGTTTTCCAACACGTCAAACTCCGGCAACAAATGATAAAACTGAAAGACGAAGCCGAATGCGTGGTTGCGAAGCTGATTCCGTGTTCCCTCCAGACCACTGGCGTCCATGCCGGAAGTACGTGTCGCCACCGTTCGCCCGGACGCGGCGGCGATCGGCTCGGTCGATTGCGACCGGTTACTTTCTCGACCAACGGGGATTCGTCGCTGACGCTCCGGCTCGAATAATTCCTGATTCTCGAAATAGACCTGCCCACGCTGCGGCACGTCGAGACCGCTCATCACGTGAAGCAGCGTGCTCTTGCCGCTGCCGCTCGAGCCGGTGATCGACACGAACTCGCCGCGGCGCACCGTCAGGCCAACGCCGCGAAGAACCGGCAGCGTCGTCCGCCCGAGATAGTAGATCTTGTGTATATTCTCCGCTCGAAGCATGTCTCAATACCATTTCATCGAGAGGACCGAGAAGGGATTCTCGGTCCAGCGTTCGATTAATTCGCCATTCGCTATTCGCTATTCGCTATTCCCTCACTCATATCGCAGCGACTCCACCGGCCACGTTCGACCCGCCCGTATCGCCGGGATGGCCGCCCCGGCGATCGAGGCCAGGATGGCAAGCACACTGATCCAGACCACCTCGTTGAGTTTCCATTCGCTGGGAATCTGATCAAACGAATAGGTCTCCGGGCTCCAAACCCGCCAACTCGGATTGATCCGAGCCAGCCAGTCCTGAATCTCGTTGATGTGCGAGACGAAGGCAATGCCGAGCATCGAACCCAGCACCGCGCCCACCATGCCGATCGCGGCGCCATAGGTGAGAAAGACCGCCGCGATCCCCTCCGTGCTGCCGCCGACACTCTTGATGATGCCCACGTCGCGGGTCTTCTCCTGCACAATCATGTAAAAGATGCACAGGATCAGCAGAACCGCCACGATGCTGATCACGCCGAACATGATCAGCACGAGAAACTTCTCCTTCTCAATCGCGGCGATATAGGTGCTCTGCATCTCCTCCCACGTGCTGATGCGCACGCGGCTGAGCAGTTGAATCTCCAGACCATCCGCGGGAACCTCGTCGGCAAACTTGTTCCACGCATCGGCGATCCGTTTCTTCGTTTCGAGAAGAACCGCTTGAGGCCGTGCGAAGGGTTCGTTCAGCTTGATCTGGATCTGGCTGCACCGCGCCCCGGCCCGGGTGCCATCCTCCCGCTCCAGCGGACCCATCGAGAGTAATTCCTGAAGCCGATCGAATCCGACATAGACCGTCTTCGAGTCGATCTCGTGGATGCCGGTTCGCGAATCGTCGATGTAGCGAAACGGCGGCTTGGGCGGCGGCTCCGTCGAAACATCGCCCTCCCGAGTCAGGGCGACAACCGTCAGATAGCACGGTTCACCGCAGGCATACGGCCCGTCCCGCTCATACTCACCGGAGGGCAGGCGGCGCATGATCACGTCTCGGCCGATGATCATGCCGGGGATCGGGTTGCCCTCAAAACCCGACATCCGATCCGGGCTCGCCGACGGCATGAACACACCGGGGCCGGGATAAAATCGATCCCCCTTTTCGCGACGATACCGTTTTTCCTCCTCGGCACGTTTCTCGGCAGACAGCGAAGGGAGATACACCTCCCGGTAATGCCGATCCATCTCCGCCGGTAGTTCGATCAGGCCCGACGCGCCGAGGCCGAAAACGGGTTGACCCCGGGGCTTGTCCAGGTTCGTAGAGCCGAACCGGTTGTGATAAAACAGATCTTCCCCGAACTCATTGACCTGTACATATTCGTTCAACCGAATGCCGCGAACACTGACGTCCTTCGTCTCCTTGGTCGCGATAAACTGGAGAATGCCATAGGTATAGATCAACGGCGTGGCCTGTGCGACGAGAGGTTCGCCGGTCCGCTCATCCCGCAGTTCCCGGATATCATCGATGAACTCCTGGTAGTAGGGAAACCCCTGTAGGCTTCCGTCTAATACAAGATCGCCCAGCAGCCCGTTGGCCCGATCGCGGATGCTGTCCACAAACCCGCCCATGACGCTGATGACAATGATCATCATGGCCACGCACAGCGTCACGGCGCCGACAGAGAAAAACGCAATCCGCTTCCGCTGAAGAAGCCGCGAGGCAAGAAAGGCGACGTAATAGCGCGGCCAGCCCAGAAAGGGGCTCACGCGCCAGGCGCTCCACCATAACAGGACTACCCCCCCGGCGAGGATCATCCAGAGCGCGGCGTTAAACAGGACCCACTCGGGCCACGCCCATCTCAGTGTGTCCGAACCGAACCAGAGCGCGGGCGACAAAATGCTGAAGATTGAGGATGAATCACCCTTTGCGATCAGGAAGTTTTCAGAGGTCAACCGCGGTGTCCATTCGAGCAGCACGAAGATCGCCCACGTTGCCCCGATCGATCGCACGAGAAACCACGCCACGCGAACGGACCGCCAGCGCAGCACCGCGAATGTGCCCGGCCAGCGAATCAACAGCATCCAGACGAACAACAGCGGGCCGAACAACAGCACGCTGCGATCCAGACCGTCATCCGAAAACTCCTTCGGAGTAAAAAGCCAGGGAATACTGGCCAGCCTTTTCCCGATGGGTGGAGAGAGGAGGGGAAACAGGGATTCGTCGTTCGACAACGTGCTTTTCAGGTCACTTATTTTCGGATCGAAGCCATCCGGGGTGGCGCCCAATTCCGCGAGCAGCGCTTTCCGCCGAGCCTGCATCTCGGCGGGCATCTCTCCCAAGGTCCGCGGTCGGGTTCGGTATTCGACGTACAGATCACGATCCTGCCGCGAAATGCCGTGACCGATCAATCCCAACCCGACGGCGGCGTTCAGACAGGTGATCGTCGTCCACAGGGCCGCCAATACCCAAAAAGCTCCGAAGGCGAATGAGACCCCCGGAGATTTCACTTCCGCCTGCCAGCGGCCGATCCAGCACAAGAGCCGCGCGCTCGCGCGAAACAGGGCGATCAGCAACAGAACGATGGCCGCCACCGGCGCGGCGATGAGCACCGGGATCGCGAACAGGGCCATCCGTCCCCGCGTCAGGCTGATTGGACGGCCGATGAGCCGCGACAGCGACGCCTCAATAACGAGATAATAAGCTCCCCCCAGAAGATTGGAGCCGGCCAGGAACAGGACATAGACCGGCACCGTCAGTGGTGCGAAAAGGATGAACAAGAGCGATTTCGTCCGTGATCCCACGCGTTAACCCTTGCCCGGAGGCCGCTGCAACGGGAACAGGATCACGTCCCGGATGCTCGGCGCGTTGGTCAGAAGCATCACCAGCCGGTCGATCCCGACGCCCAGCCCCCCGGCGGGCGGCATCCCGTGCTCCAGGGCAGTCAAAAAGTCTTCGTCCATCACCCGCATCGTCTCATCCCCCTCGCCCTTCACCTGCGCACCGAGGTTTTCACGCTGGACGATCGGATCGTTCAGTTCCGTGTAGGCATTTGCCAGTTCCATTCCACCAACGAGCGCCTCAAACCGAAGCGCCAGGGAGGGATCGTCTTTCTTCCGCCGTGTCAACGGGCACAACGCCGAAGGATATTCCGTCACGAAGACCGGTTGCACGAGTTCCTTCTCGACCGTCGCCTCGAACAACTTGTTGGCAATCACTGCGTCGTCCAGTTTCGGGCCTTCGATCCCGATCTCCCCGGCCCGTTTCCGCACCGCCGTCGTGTCGGACAATTCGACACCGGCATGTTCCCGCAACAAGTCGCCATAAGTCGCCCGCCGCCACGGCGGAGTGAAGTCCAGCGCGTGGTCCTTGAACCGACGTTGATACCCGCCCCCGATCGCCTCGATGCAGCTCGTGACCATCCCCTCGACGATGTCCATCATGTCGCCGAGATCGCCATAGGCCTGGTAGCACTCCATCATCGTGAACTCGGGATTGTGCTGCGTGTCGATTCCCTCGTTTCGAAAGTTGCGGTTGATCTCAAACACACGCTCCATTCCGCCGACCAGCAGTCGCTTCAGGTAAAGCTCGGGCGAAATCCGCAGGAACAGCGGCATGTCGAGCGTGTTATGATGTGTATTAAACGGCCGCGCCGCCGCGCCGCCGTAGATCGGCTGCAACATCGGCGTCTCGACCTCCAGGAATCCGCGCGAACGCATCATCGTGCGGATGGCATCAATCATGAGGCTTCGCGTCTTGAAGGTCTGCATCACCTCCGGATTGGAGAACAGATCGATGGAACGCTGCCGGTATCGCAGATCCACATCGGTGAGGCCATGCCATTTCTCCGGCGGCGGTCTCAGCGCCTTGCACAAGACCGTCACATCCCGACCCCAGACGGTCGGCTCCCCGGTCTTGGTTCGGCCCAGGTGACCGTCCACACCGATGATGTCGCTCAGGTCCAGGAGCTTCAAGATTGCCCATCCGGAGTCTCCCAGAACCTTTTTTGAGAGGCCGATCTGGATGTCGCCCGTAGAATCCCGCAGCGTCAGGAATGCCAGCTTCCCCATCACCCGCCTGAGGATGATCCGCCCAGCCGCCCGAGCCTGTGCGGATTCATCGCTCTGCCCCGGATCGAGCTCCAACCCCTCAATCCGGACTCGGATAGCGGCATTCGGCACGACCCCGTCAAACCGCTGGCCGAACGGATCCTGCCCCAGCCCGGTCAGGTCCGCCAGCTTCTTCCGTCGATCCTCATAGTATTGATCCGCCATAAATGGTGCCTATAACCCCAATTGGGACATCAAAACCGTTTTCTCCCGAGGGGTGAACATGCTATTCGCGGCCAGGAGTCCCGACAACGGCCTGATTTATCCGAATGGGGATCATTATCGGGCAATTTCTCGAAATATTTACTTGACTTTCGGACCCACTTTCTGCGTTAATCAATCGTGGAATAAAAGGTGGCCGGATTCCCGTTACCATTTGTGGACGGGGTAGTAGCCGGATCCAGCCGAACCCTGGGGTGCCGATGCCGACCAAGATTACACGTCATTTCGAGGATGTGGTCCTATGTCATCTCGATCTCGTGTATCGCATGGCGGTGAAGCTCTCCGGCGATCCCCACGAGGCGGAGGACTTGGTTCAGGAGACCTTCCTTCGAGCCCACCGGGCCTTCTCGAAGTTTGAGCTTCGAGAATACGGTGCCAAGCCCTGGCTGCTCCGAATACTGCACAATGTGTTTTATACTCGGTGCGGACAGGCCAAAAAGGCGCCGTCGCTCTTGAGTGATTTGAGTCTGGACGACATTGCGGCCGAACTCGAACAGGGACCGATACAGTCGCTCAAGGTAGGCGAACTGGATTGGGATCAGTTTGACGAGGAACTCAAGGCCGCGGTGCTTTCACTCACTCCGGAGTATCGATCCGTGATCGTGCTCTGGGCCTTGGCCGATCTCAGCTACAAGGAAATCGCCAAGGTGTTGGATTGTGCCCTTGGGACTGTCATGAGCCGGCTGTTTCGCGCCCGGCAGCAATTGGGGGAGGCGCTCAACGACTTTGCGGCGGACCATGGTTTTCGCCCGAGGCCAAGAGTGAAAAAATGAACTGCCAGGAAGTACGAAAATTTCTTTTTGCGTTCGCCGATGGCCAGATCAGCGTACAGGCCAACTGCGAAGTTCTGGACCATCTCAAGATGTGTCCGATCTGCAGCGCCATCGTGGACGAGCATCAGGCCGTTCACCAGGCCATCCGAACCAGCGCCGAGCGTATCCACGTTCCCAGTCGATTGGGCGATCGGATTCGGCTGGCCATACAACTCGGCAGGCCGGTCCGCCGTCACGAGGTTCCCCGACGTAGGATGGACGGTCGCCTATGGCGAATCATCGCCCTCGCCGCCTGCATCACACTTGTCGTAACGGTTGCCTGGCAATTGATACAATCGGAATCCAGTGGCGGATTGAACCCCCTTGTCCCAGGAGGCTACGCCTCGGGCCGATCGGATGCCTCTCAAACGGTAGTCGTGCGTCACAATCGGTGCGACAAACGCTGCGAAAATGGAACTCATCACAACATAGAGTTGTCGTACGATCTCGAGAGTGTCGCCCAGGAGATGCAGGACCACTTCGAGGGTGAACTGCTCGCCATCGCCCCGGATCTCTCCAGTTATGGCTTTGATTTTGATTCAGCGAACTATTGCTGCCTCTCGAATGAATCAGGGTGCAAGGCAGCCCACGTGATGTATGTCGATCTTCACTATGGCACGCGCCTGTCAATCTTCAGCGTTCCCCATTGGGATGAGATCGACCCGCCCAACGGGGGCCCCACGCCTGATCGAGAACATCCCTTTGTCCATAGCGTCCCCTTGTGCGAGACGAATATCTCGATCGTCGCCTGGCACGAGGGTAAGACGACCTATGTCTGCTGCGGCCCGTTGACTTCCGAAGACATGCTCAAGATGGCCGATGAAATCCAGGTCGCATTGGACGATCCTCAGCACCGCGCCATCCTGGCCGTCGCCTTCATCGACCTCCTACAACCCTGATCGCCCCTCCACAGTGTCACTTTACGGGTGCCATGCTTACACATCCCGGCC
Source organism: Phycisphaerae bacterium (assembly GCA_046754005.1). Lineage (GTDB taxonomy): Bacteria > Planctomycetota > Phycisphaerae > UBA1845 > UTPLA1 > CAYXGR01. Next base: position 6,722 of record JBHHUV010000014.1, read on the forward strand.
TTATCGGGATGGGTAAGCATGCAACAACCCCACCCCTGTCGCGATGAATCTTATTGACTTTCGACGTATTCGCCTCGTGTCATTACGCCCGATACTCCCGCAGATTGTGACGGTAGTAGGACAGGCTAGACGCCAGCCCACCCGGTCGGTTCCGCTTCAGCCAGAGCGCACGGTGGCGCTCGATAATCCGCTCCATGTCCTTCGCGAGCCAATTGCGTTGGGTTCGCGGCCGCAGACCATCGCGCCGTGCGACCATAAAGGCTGCCCGGCGGCAGGCATGGTGTAACACGGCAATCGTCGCCAGCAACTCATCTTTGACCAGTGAGCCCTCCGCTCCGCCAAACCGCGCTCGCGATGCCCGCGCCTTCAAGTCAGCGACCCGTTCGCACATCCCCATCGCCCGGTCCGCCGACAGTCCTTCGACGCCAACGGTACCGCCCAATGGCGACCGCATGCATTCAAACAACACGGTGCGATTGTTGAGCGCCACTCGTGAGGCCTCATGCAACCGGCCCGCATCCAACCAGAGTGCACCCTCATGTCCCGACGCATCCTGGAAGACATGGCGGCTCAATTCCGCTGCAACGTCCAGGCCCGCGTTACGCGACACACACCAGCCGAGTGCCGCTCCGTATAAAAAACCGGCAAAGCTGACCGGCAGATACTGGCGATGCCCCAAGTCGCCCCAATCCGTAATAAGATAACCCGCTGCGCCGTGGCGTTGACCACTGATTGCGGCGTTCTTGAGATTGTCCAGTGCATTGTTTGTCCGCCCGCCAAAGCTGCACCAACTCGACGTACCCGGACAGACGTAGAAATCCAACCCCATCAATGCCGGTCGTGCGCACATCCGCTTGAAGGGATGCTCCGCCTCGTACCCCCAGACAAGCGGGATCACCTCTTCGGGAAGTTCCATGAACAGTTCGGGATCCTTCTCAATCCAATCGCTCCAGAACATCATCCGCCGGCCCGATCGGCGAACGAGCCGATGAATTCTTATGAGATAATCGAGGTACACGCGGCCGGCTCCGCGCCGTCGGCAGGTCGACCGGCTCCGACCCTGGCCGAGTTCCCAGGGTTCGTCGCAGCCCACATGAAACAGACGGCTCGAAAAATTCGGCAGCAGTTGATCGTACAGCGAGGCCATCAGCCGAATCGATCGCGGATCGATCGGGCAGAGCGTCGTCGGCCGGTGGCGCTCTTCCCCCCACGGCGTCCGCCAGGGGCCCGCACACTCGGCCAGCGGGGCATACGCCGAATGTTGCAGCCAGCGTTCCATGTGGCCCAGCGAATTCTGGTTCGGCACCAGTTCGATGCAGCGATCCCGGCAGAATCGATCCAGTTCTCGAACTTGAGCCCCCGTCAGTGGAGACGCCCCGCGCCAGACCGCCTCGTGACCCGAATAAGCGAACGTGTGCTCCATGTAGAGCTGAATCTGGTTGATCTTCCATCCGGCCAATCGGTCGATCAGCCGGTGAAGCGTCTGGATCGTCGGAACCTTGTCGCGGCTGATGTCGAGCATCACCCCGCGAACGGCAAAGTCGGGCCAGTCCTCGATGTCCATCGCCCGAACGGCCGTGCGTCCAGCGGAGAGGAGTTGCGCCAACGTCATCGCGGCATATCGAAAACCCGCAGCACCTGCCGCACGCAGAACAATTTCTCCCGCTCGAATACGCAGGCGATACCACTGTTCACCGTGATGGCTTGGACGACGTTCAATCCGGATGGCGTTCGGTGTGCGAACCGTCGAGTGGTCGGATGTCCGCAGAGTCAGTCGAAGGTGCGGCCGGATGATAGGGCGAATCCGCCGAACCACCGCCGCCAGGGCTGGATCATCATCGCTTGCGGATTCGATTCGCCAGCCTACACGCAACGACACGATGCCCTCAACAGGGCGCACCCGGCGTGGTCTCGGCAGCAGATGGTCTTCAGTCGTGGGAGGAGAGGTCAACGCAATGGCCCTGGATTGCTGATCCGCGCTTTTCACAGATGGGCCACATGACCCACCCTTCGACCGGGGGGATGACGGACAAACGGATTTGCGTGTGATGCATGCTTACCCATCCCGATAAGGCCGGGATGTGTAAGCATGGCACCCGGTTTCCACTATTGAGGGAGGGCGTAATTGAACGCGATCCATCACGGGACGATGGGATCGCGCGGGCCGTCAATGTCCCCAGCGAGCGTCCCTTCCAACCCACGCGGAAGATAACAGCCCACCTTGGCGACTTGAATGTCCGAACCCATCTGTGAATGCGCCGGCAGCAGGGAAAACTCCCCGCGTGTCTCCGCGAACATTCGATGGATCAATTCAAAATCATGCGGCAGATGTTGAAGCACACCATTTCGAACGATGAACTTCTTCTCCAGACCGCTGGCTATCAGGCGAACCTCCACCTCATAACCCGTGTCCAATGTGCGATGGATCACAGTCAGCCGACGACCCAACTTCGCCGTGAAATCGCTGACCGACTGGCCACGCGAGCGTCGGGTCTCGATCAACCCTCGAGAGAATGCATCAATGATCGCGGCCTGCCGGGCGGCGGCGCGGGCTTCCTGAGAGGCGCCCAGTCCCGGCCTGCGTGAGAACCCCACAACCTCGAACGCAAGACGTCGGGGAAGCATACGATCCGGGAGTCGATCGTCTGCCCGGTGGAACGCCGGCGCATCCTGCCTGTTCCGGTCGATCTGAACCGAGAAAATCTCGTGGGCCTGCTTCTTCTCATCATGGCGATCGGCAGCCTGACAACCGATGACCCCCAACACACCGATGGCTGGAATGAGAAACATCCATAACCGACGTTGACCGTCCAACCCGCCGCGTTCACTGAGATTGTACATGATGGGTTTCCGTATCGTTGTGCCAAAAAAAGAAGATGCGACCGATCGGCCTCACAGGCGCGAATCTAGCCCTCCCACATGGATGTGTCAAGCCAGACGGCCGGGTGGCCTGTGCACCACTGCTTCAAGCAGTGCCAAACCATACGTAGGATGGGTCATCTGACCCATCTTCTGATCGTGCATATCAGCCATGTACACCAACAGGTCTGTGATTTGTCATCACGTCGTTAGTGGATGACTAAGTCGTACCTACGAGATCGATTCCACATGAGAAGTTGAGAGGAGAGGCGTCTCCGACGCATGGGCGCGTGTCGCCTGGTATTGTCCCACGATCGATAAAACCGCAACGTAAAAGTAGCCGGTCATGAACAGGCACATGAAGAACAACCCGAGCCACATCTTCATGTACAGGGTATACGCAACACAACCGGCCATATAGAAGGCCATGAACAATTCGAGATACGACTGGAAACGCTTGGCGATCCGACGGTTCTTCCCCGCCCGCTTCAACCAGCGTTTGTCGGAATGGTCGGCGAGGCCGAACTTCGGGGTGCAGACAAACTCGGAAGGCCCGCCGAAGAATCCTTCAAAGGCGGCGCGAGCATTGTTCAGCGAGATCCCCACGCCAACCCCCATCAAAAACGGCAGATACTTGAGACTTTCTCCCCATGTTCGGAAAATCTCGCGCTGAGACGCAACGTAAAACGTGCTGGCCGAAAAGGTGGCGAGCAGGACCATCGATCCGTCTATGATGATCCGCATGACCGGGCTTTCGATAAAGAGATGCGTCTTGAAATAGAGCGCGGGTAGCAACAGAAATGTCAGAATCAGGATCAGAAAGTAGCTCACGCAACTGGTCAGATGAAAAAAGGCCTCGACCTTGATCCGCCAGGGTAAACGTGATTTCAAGATACGGGGAAGCAGCTTGCGGCAGGTCTGGGCGCCGCCCTTCGCCCAGCGATGCTGTTGGCTCTTGAAGGCGTTCATCTCCGGCGGCAACTCCGCAGGGCTGGTTACCTTCGGAAGATAGACGAACGACCATCCCTTCATCTGCGCCCGGTATGACAGATCCAGATCCTCCGTCAGCGTATCATGCTGCCATCCGCCGGCGTCCGTGATGCACTGCCTCCGCCACGCCCCGGCCGTCCCGTTAAAGCTCATGAATCGGCCCGAGCGGTTACGCGCCGTATGCTCGATGACGAAGTGGCCGTCCAACAGGATCGCCTGCGTCTTGGTCAAGAGCGATTGCTCGCGATTGATGTGCTCCCAACGAGCCTGCACCATCCCCACCTTCGGATCGGTGAAATAATCGATCAACTCTTCGAGAATGTCGGTCGGCGGGACAAAATCCGCGTCAAAGATGACGATATATTCTCCCCGGGCCACCTTCAGACCCGCCTCCAACGCGCCGGCCTTGTAGCCTTCTCGATTGTCGCGATGCAAGAGCACGACCGGATGACCTTGCGCCTGCATTTCTTTGCAGGTCTCCCGAACGATTTCGACCGTCTCGTCCGTCGAGTCGTCCAGAACCTGGATCTCGAGGCGATCACGAGGATATTCCATCCGGCAGGCATGTTCGATGATCCGCCGGGCCACAAACTGCTCGTTGTACATCGGCAGTTGGATGGTCACTTTCGGCTTATGGAGAAAACAGGCCTTCTTCCTCGGATTGTTGCGGCGGTACTTGTAGTAAAGGTATACCAGCGAGTATCGATGGGCGCCATAGATCGCCAGGAGGGCGCACACCAGTAGATAACAGATCACGAGCAGGTATTGCCAGATTGAGGGGGCTTCCATGGTCCGATCCGCCGGGTGGATGAGTCCGTGCGCACCGCGACCTGCGGCGTGCTTGTCACAGATATTGTGTGAAAACGCGAGAAGATTCTACAAAACAGGTGAGCAGGCTGTCAATCCGGAAACCGAAATCAGGAATCTCGAATATCACGCATCCGAAAACGCATTGATCCACCTGAAAAACCGGCTAGACTGCCCCTCCGGTGTAATCAGAAACCCCCGACGGAGCGGCAGCATGCACGTCTATCTCGATTTGGTCCGTAAGATTCTTGAACGCGGCGACGTCAAGCCCTCTCGAACCGGGGTCGAGACCGTCAGCCTCTTTGCCGCGAACTATTCGGTCGATCTCGCCGAGGGCTTTCCACTGCTCACGACCAAAAAGATGAACTTTCCCGCCATTCTTCGAGAACTGCTCTGGTATCTCTCCGGGGATAACCACATCCGGAACCTGCGGCAGCACACGAAGATCTGGGATGCCTGGGCCGATGAGGATGGGAACCTGGACACAGCCTACGGTCACTACTGGCGGCACTTCCCCAGCGCATCGAAAGACGAAGAAGGCCGATGGCAGATACGTGAAATAGACCAGATTCGCTATATCATCGATACGATTAAGCGCGAGCCGTACAGCCGCCGACTCGTCGTAACCGCCTGGGAACCCGGCAACGCCCAGGCCAGCCGACTGCCACCCTGCCATTACACCTATGCCTTCCACGTGTCGGAGAGTAAGCTCAATTGCCACCTGACTCAGCGATCCGGCGACACGGCCCTGGGTATCCCCTTCAATCTCGCGGCCTATGCCATACTGACGCAGATAATCGCGCAGGAATGCGGCCTCGGCCTCGGCCGATTCGCCCACACGATTGTCGACGCCCATATCTATCGAGCGTCAGGGGGTTCTGAGACAGAAGACTACGACCACGTCGAGGGTCTCCATCGCCAACTCGAACGTGAACCCCTGCCGCTTCCGCGATTGAAGATCGCCACAAAACCGTTTGATAAATTGAGGTTCGAAGACTTCGAGTTGATCGGCTATCAATGCCACGATCCGATCCGTTTCAAAGTCGCGGTGTAAAAAGTATTGAAAACCATCATCATTGTTGCCATGACTCAGGATCGTGTGATCGGACGAGGTGGGCGCCTACCCTGGTATCTCCCCAACGATCTGAAGTTTTTCAGACGCGCGACCATCGGTCATGCGGTGATCATGGGAAGAAAGACCTTCGAGTCCATCGGCAAGCCATTGGCCGGTCGCCGAAATATCGTCATCTCCCGAAATACCAATTATCCAATATCAATCAATCCACCGCCATCACAGGATTCACACACCGATCTATGTCTGGCTCAGTCCCTGGACGCGGCCCTCGATCTCTGCCGGCGGCGCGGCGAAGAAAACGCCTTCATCATCGGAGGCGCACAGATCTATGAATTGGCATTGCCCATCGCCGACGAAATGATTATCACCCATGTCGAAGGGGAAAACATCACCGGCGATACCTATTTCCCACGGTGGGATGAAAAGGATTGGCGTCCGATTGGCCAGACGAATCCCGCCTTTCCCGCCGCCGTTTACTACGAGCGCAATAACTAGACAAAAAACAATAACCTGCCTGGTGACCGTCGGATCGTCCATTGGAAGAATGGATTTCGGATTGATGCCCCTCCTCTCGCCATGATGTCCTATGGTTTCTCACTGTTCCTTATTGGAAACAGGGTAATATTGGAAACTGGGTAGTGGTTCACTTTGGGGAGCATCGGCGTCCCGCCGGTGCGAAATCGACCTTCATAACCACACGCCCACGCGCGGATCCATGACAATAAAGGCAGATCTTCAGATCCCAGAGTAAGACGGGATCAACCGTGAAACAGGGTTGGGGGGTGTACACTGAACTGTGCCATACAGCAAATAGCAGGGTCGGCTTCAGCAGGCAGGCGTTTGCCACCGACTTCAGTCGGTGGTTCAAGAGAGTCCGGAACATCATCAGCCGGCTTCAGCCGGGCATGGGGTATGACAATCCGCCGATTTTGTCGTAAACCCACCGCGCACCGTCGAATGGACAATGCGCTGCGGGAAATCGATCAATCTGCTAGAATCCGGGATTTTGACCCGGATGAATGCTATGACTGCGGAATGGATTGACATCGATGCATGAGATCAGCAGGGCAACGCTTGTGAAGAAAACGAAGAAGAGTCCGACACCTGCGGGCACAGGCCGAACCGGGAGCGGTTGGCAATCGATCGGTCCGGTGACCGGCTACAGGCGGGAAGCCGACTCGCTGCACGTCCAATGCGGATCGGCGCGTCTGCGCATCCGTGTCGAACGATCCGGCATGATCCGCGTCCGTCTGGAGTCCCATGGCGACTTCGGCCGGGATCATTCGTGGTCTGTGATCCCGGATGAGTCGGTGATTCCTGCTTGGGAGCTGAAAGAAGACTCGGAATACCTTTCCATCGAGACGGATTTATTGCGAGTGCATATCCAGCGTGATCCCTGTCGCGTTTCGTATCACGCACGGAACGGTGAGCGGATCGCGGGTGATGAACCGAACAAGGGGATGGCCTGGGCGGCTGAAGAGTCGCGATGCTGGCAGACCCTCTGTGAGGACGATCACATCTTTGGCCTTGGAGAACGTGGCGGCTCGCTCGACAAACGCGGCGATGTCGTGGTGAACTGGAATCACGACGCCTCGGAACACAACGCCTGGTCGGACCCGCTGTATCAGTCGCATCCGTTCTTCATCGTGATGAACCGGGAACGAAGCTACGGGATCTTCTTTCACAACACCTGGCGTGCCAGCTTCGACATGGGCAAGACATCCCCGGATTGCTACTCCTTCGGGGCCGACGGTGGCGCATTCGATTACTATTTCATACCCGGGCCGACGCCGGCGGACGTGGTCCGTCGCTACGGCGCGTTGGTTGGCACCACACCGCTGCCGCCGCGCTGGGCGCTCGGCTATCAACAATGTCGCTGGAGTTATGAATCGGCACGGCGCGTGCGGGGCATCGCACGACGGCTTCGGGAGCGGCGCATCCCCTGTGACACGATCTATCTCGACATCGACTACATGGACGGCTTCCGCTGCTTCACATGGCACCCCAAACGGTTCGCCCGACCGGAGCGATTGACGAAAGAACTGGCCGGGCTTGGATACCAGACGGTGGCGATCCTGGACCCCGGCATCAAGAAAGAGAGCGGCTACGACGTCTATGAATCGGGCCTGGCCGGAGGGCATTTTTGCCTCGACGGCAACGGCGAGTTCTATGTGGGGAAGGTCTGGCCGGGCGATTCAGTCTTTCCCGACTTCACGCGGAAGGATACGCGGGCATGGTGGGGTGATCTTTACAAAGGTCTTATAGAATGCGGCGTGAGGGGATTCTGGAACGACATGAATGAACCCGCCGACTTCACGAGCCCGCTCAAGACGGTGCCGCTGTCGGTCCGCCACGACAACGAGGGTTCGCCGACGGATCATCGCGCCGTCCACAATGTCTACGGAATGCAGATGGCCCGTGGAACGTTCGAAGGCGTGCGACGATTGCGAGTCAGTGAGCGGCCCTTCGTGCTCACCCGGGCCGGCTTCTCCGGTGTTCAACGGTACGCGGCGGTCTGGACCGGCGACAACCAATCAAGCTGGGAACACCTGCGAATGAGCATCCCCATGCTTCTGAACATGGGCTTGTCGGGGATCACGTATTGCGGCGCGGATATCGGCGGCTTTCACGGTACCCCCTCGGCGGAGTTGTTTACCCGGTGGCTCCAACTGGGCATCTTCTACCCACTCTGCCGCACCCACACCTGCGGCGGCCTTGAAGATGATGGCGATGAGCAGGATCCCACGGCCTACGGTCCGAAGCATGAACGCCTCAACAGACGGGCGATCGAGTTGCGCTATCGGCTGCTACCCTATCTCTACACGCAGATGCGCGAATCCGCGCGAACCGGTCTGCCGCTACTCCGACCGATGTTGCTGGCCTATCCAAACCATCCGGACGTTCACACCTGCGCGCATGAATTCATGTTCGGCGACGACCTGTTCGTCGCGCCGGTCGTCACAGAGCGGGTGCGATCGCGCCGGATTCGTCTTCCGGAGGGCGACTGGTACGACTTCGAAGAGGGTACGCATCGCACCGGGGGCGAGGAATGGACCTTGCCGGTGGATCTGGGCACCATCCCCCTGTTCGCCCGAGGCGGGGCGATCATCCCGATGCGGGAGGTTGTTCAATATGTCGATGAGCGGCCGCTCGAGGAGCTGATCCTGCATATCTATCCGGGTACCCGTCGTGGCACATTCTACAACGACGATGGACTATCTTATAACTATGAGACGGGTGACTATATATTGGAATCCTACGAGGTCGTTGCGTCGAAAAAGAGCGTTCGGTTCATACTGTCGGATCGATCGGGCGAGGGGGATTACGCCCCCCGCCGCTATCGATTGCAATTCAAGGCCCTGCCCCGCGTACCGAAATCCGTCACGGTTTCCGGCCGTCCACTTACTCGAAGAAAAACAAAACAGGCCTTGAACAAGGCAGCGTCGGGTTGGTACTACGATCGGGCCAAAAAGACCGTGCAGGTTTGCCTCGACAAAATTGAACCGGGCGAGACGGTGGAAGTGGTGTAAATGGCGAATATCGCACAGCGAAAAGAACAGCGAACCGAAATCCATTATAAAACCTGAATGGCCGTGGCCTTGACGATGGCAAAGACATCGCCGCCCGGCTTGAGGTCCAGTTCCGCAACCGCCGCACGGCCGATCTCCACGATCCACCGAACCCCCACGTCCAAGAACACCAAAACTTTGGCGCCGACAGGCTCGATCCGCTCGATGATGCCCGGCACCGCATTGCGGGCGGAGATTCGATCGGGCTTGCGGGCAGCCAGAACGATGTCGCACGCATGGACGGCCAGTGTGAGATGTTCGCGCTGCTCGTCGTGCGGGCCGTAAATGAGTAATTCATTCTCGCCGATGCGGCAACGAATGGACTGATCGTGCAAATCGGTCGCGATCCTGTTGGCATCGAAGACATTGAGCAATTCGCTCAGGTGGCGATCGCTCAGAACACCCTTATGCGTGACGACGGAGGCGGGAGGGCCCTGCACAACGACGCTACCCTGCTCGAACACGATCACCTCTTCGCAGAGGTATGCGATGTCGCTGATCGAGTGCGAGACATAGACAGCGGGGATAGCGAATGCATCCAGAACGCGCTTGAGGTAGACGATGATCCGACCGGCCAATGCGGCGTCGAGCCCGGTGAGGGGTTCGTCGAAGAGGAGCAGGGCGGGATTGCGAAGCAGCGCGCGGGCCACGGCCGCGCGGCGACGCTGGCCCCCGGACAATTCGTTCGGCATACGATCGAGACAATCGGCGATTTCAAGGACATCCACAACCTCGTCGACCCGCGGGCCGGCCGAGTCGGGCTTGTGGCCATAGGTGATGTTTTTCAACACCGTCATATGGTTGAATAAAAGGGAATCCTGAAAGACATATCCGACGCGGCGGCGGCGGACGGGCCAATCAGCACCCTGCTCGGTCCCGAACCAGGTTGTATCATGGAGTTGAATAGTGCCCGCGTCGGGTCGGATGATGCCGGCCAGGCAATTCAGAAAGGTGGTCTTTCCGCAACCGGAAGGGCCAAACAGCCCGGTGACACGGACGCAGGATTCGACGCTTACGTCGAGTCGGAAGGAACCGAATTGTTTTTTTACGTGGACCTGGAGCATGGCAGTTGCGTTCTGATACGCGCGGAGACACTGTATCGGAATCT
>JBHHUV010000015.1:0-17055 GCA_046754005.1 Phycisphaerae bacterium
GAGATGGCCACCGCCGGTTCGACGATCTACCGATATGATCTGGCGGTGCCACACGCACCAGTCCCGGTCACGGTGGGTGTCTGTACCTGGGTTGAGATCAAACAGACCAACGGCGACTGCTTCTGCAGTTGGTTCTGGATGAATTCCGACCAGGCGAGCGGCAACGGCCGACTGGTGGACAACACCGCCGGTGTCCTGACACCGTTCTTCAACGACGCCGCGTTCTGCGTGGATGTCGCGGTTGATCCGGGTGTCTGCCCGGTCCTCGGTGCCTGCTGCATCGTGCCGATCGACGTTCCGGTCTGTATCGCGACCGAAACGGAAGCGGCCTGTCTGGCACGGCCCGAAGCTCCGGAATGGCATCGGTTCGAGGATTGTGCGACGTTCACCTGCCCGGTGCCGCCGCAGGATTCGTGTACGGCTGCCGGTGACATCACGGCGTTCATCAACGGTGCATCGATCACCGGTGACAACACCACGGCGACGCCGCCGCAGCACGACGGCAACCCCGCGATGCGAGACCCCGAACTGCCGGCAGGTTCACCGAGCTGTCAGTGGAACGGCGTTCCCGATGATGCCCACAACACCGTGTGGTGGAAACTCGTTGCGCCTGCGAACGGTTCGCTGACTGTCCGAACCTGTGACAGTCCGGCCTCCAACGGCGCGAACTTCCGCGATTCCATCATCGCCCTTTACTCCACGCCGGATGGTACCTGTACCGTCCTGACGGAGGTCAACTGCGCCGAGGACACCTGTTCGGCCGGTGGCGGTGGTGCTGCTCCGGATTACTTCAGCAGCTTCAGTACCAGCCTGCTGACGCCCGGCGCCACCTACTACCTGATGTTGGCAAACACGGGTAGCTGGGCAGGCTCGAATCCTGGCCCGTTCCAGGTAGACATCACCTCGCCGTAAGGGCGCATATAAACTGGTCCGGTCGCTATGACATGAGCGGCTGAGGCCAACATGAAGTTCAATCCACGTCGGCCCTCGTGAGTCAGTGACTCCGGGGGCCGGCGTTTTATTTGGCACGCCCCCCCTATTGAGTCCACCGCTTCAAGAGACGGCAGCCGGGTCTTCGGGTAGGATCGTGCTTGACGGTTGAAGCCGAGAGAAGCAATGGGAGCCATGCGGCTGATTCATGCGTGCAAGGAGAACGTCGTCATGTTTGCAAGATTTTTCGCATGGGGGCTGACGGCCTGCCTGATCGGATGTGCACTCTGCGGTTGCAACAAGACCGAACCGCCCGCACCCGACGAGCCGGCGGTCGCTCAACCGCCGGTGAATGTCTTGCTGATCACCCTGGACACCACCCGTGCCGATCACATCGGTTGTTATGGATCCGCCACCGCGCGTACACCGGCGCTCGATGGACTGGCTGCCGGTGGTGTGCGGTTTGATCAGGCGTTTTCTCATGTACCGCTCACATCTCCGTCGCACGTCAGCCTCATGACCGGTACTTATCCGGCGGTCAACGGCGTGCGAACCAACGGCATGTCGGTCTCGGAATCCGACATATCCACCCTGGCTGAGCAATTCAAGACGGCGGGCTACCAAACGGGTGCGTTCGTCGCGGCCTTTGTCCTCCACGCGAGATTCGGCCTCAACAGGGGGTTCGATCATTACGACGACGATCTACGAGATGCCCAGACCGTCTCCGGTGAAATGCTCGAGCGGAGAGGGGATCGTGTCTGCGACTCGGCCTTGGCCTGGCTCGATCAGCACGCATCCGGCCCTTTCTTTGCGTGGGTGCATTTCTTCGATCCGCACTCGCCTTATGCCCCTCCCGAGCCTTACGGGAGTGAGTTCTCGGATCCATACGACGGAGAGATTGCCTTCACGGACGCGCAGGTTCAGCGTCTGGTCACCTGGCTGGACGAGAAGAAGCTGCGGGAACGGACTCTGATTGTGGTTGCCGGTGATCATGGGGAGGCCTTCGGCGAACATGGTGAGACACAGCACGGGTATTTCATCTATGAGCCCACGCAGCACGTCCCGCTGATATTCGCGCTTCCATCGCGGGTGCCGACGGGCAAGGTGGTGACCGCACCGGTGGGATTGGTTGATGTCTTTCCCACGCTGATGGAACTGATGCAATGGGAAGGCCCGTCGACCCTGGACGGACGAAGCCTGGTCGATGTCTGGAAAAGCAGCCGGGCAGTCGGGCGGCCGGTGTATGCGGAGAGCGAATCGCCTCGGTTGAATTACGCCTGGGCGCGGCTTCGATCGCTTACCACGGCGGAATGGAAGTATATAGACGCGCCGAATGCTGAGCTGTATGACCGGCGGATGGATCCCGGTGAGATGCATAACGTGATCGCAGACCATGCAGAGGATGCGGCGCGTTTGAAAAAGGCATTGCAAGAACTGGTCGCGACGATGAGGCCGCGCTATTCGGGGACAACGCAACTCGATTCCGCCGCGCGGCGTAGACTGGAGAGCCTGGGATATGCCGGGGCGGGAGCGCCGGTGGTGGCGGACAGCGACGATCGTCCGGGTCGGGATCCCAAGGATATGCTCTTGATCTACCAGGCCCATCTCAAAGCCATCGAGTTGCTGAGAGCGGGAAAGGTCGCGGAGGTGATTCGAATACTCGAGCCCGTCATCGGGGAATGTTCGGAGTCATCCCTCATGCAGCAGACGCTGGGGCGTGCCTATCTGGAGGTGGGGCGTCTCGCAGAGGCACAGAAGGCATACGAAGTGAGTCTTCGTCAATCACCGCATGATGCTCAGAAACTGTTGGGGCTGGCCGAGGCCCTTCGCCAGCAGAACAAGAATCGCGATGCGAAGGAGTGGTTTCTTCGGGCCCTGGCGGTGGAGCCTGATCTTGCGGAGGCCCATCGGGGATTGGGCTTGGTCTATTCCGCGACGGGTGACTTGCCGAATGCGGAAAAGTGTTTTCGCAGGCATGTCGAGATCAGCTCCGAATCGACGAACGCCCTGAGCAATCTGGCAAACGCACTGATGCTCCAACAGAAATATGCGGAAGCGGCGCCGGTGTTTGAAAAAATGATACGGATCGATCCGAAGGATGAGAACGCACATCGTGCTTGCTGGCAGGCGTTGATGGGGGCGGGAAGGCGAGCGGATGCGATCCGTGCCTTGCGAGCCGCGTGCGACGTGATGCCGAACGACGCCAATCTATATTGTTCATTGGCGTGGTATCTCTCGATCGGACTCGAGGGTGAGGGGGGCAGCCCCGAGGCGACGGTTCAACTTGGGCTGCGGTGTCGCGATGCCAATCCTCGATCGCCACGCACGTGGGATATCCTCGCCGCTGCCTATGCATCGGCGGGGGAATTTCCGGAGGCCATTCAGGCGGCGAAGAAGGCCTTGTCGATCGCTCAAGAACTGGGCAAACAGCCCATCGCCGCTCAGATCGCAGCGAGATTGCGCCTGTATGAATCCAATCGTCCATTTCGACAGTAGCCCGATCGAACGGAAGCGGAATCACACAACCTCATCGGGAACCTCGTTTTTTTGATTTCGAGACCGGCTTCACCTCGAATCGCCACAGGTTTCGAACACGCTTCGCACTGTCAAGCGATCCCATCTGTTTGAGTAATCGGTTCCGCAGGCCGGTCGGAATCACACCCTCCGCGAGCCGGTGAAATTTCTCCTCCACCTCCGTGTCGCTCATCGGGTTGCCGGCATGGCCCCGCGGATATTTGACTGTCTTCTCATATACCCGCCCGTCTTTCATTCTCAGCTTCAGCCGATTGGGAATGCCCTTGGGATAGCCCTTGTTCAAATCACGGGATTCCACAATCGTCGTCCGATCGAGGATGTCCAGATACTTTCGGTTCGTAAACCGCCTCGGCTCGAAGGTTGCCCGTGTCACGTCTCCGTCGACAAACGCGGCGATCGTCATATAGCCCATGCTGTGATCGGCGGTCTCCCGGCTCGTCGGCCGCCACTTCTCCCGCTCGCTGCCGATGATCGATACGGCGGCCTCAAACGACTCCATTCGAAGGCGGTCGATGTCCTTCCAGGTGTACCCGTCCTTCATGAACCGCTCGCGAATCCGCAGGGCTGCGTCGATCGAACTCTGGGCGTGGTACTCGGCGGGCCAGAACTTGATGTAGGTTCGGTTGATCATATAGCCGGATGACTTCGATCCAAGTTTGACCTTGAACGGGCCGCCGGTGAGCTGTTTGAAGACGCCCTTCGGTCCCTCGAAGATCTCGTGCGGGCCGGTGAAGCCCTGCCGCGCCAGGTTGGCGGCGAAGACGGCGTTGCGGCAGGCGTTGCTGAAGGCACAGGCCTTCCACATCGAGATCTGCCCCGTCCGCGTCTGTCGCGTGGCGATGTTGCAGACGCCGGCCAATGCCTGAGCGTGAACCATCTGTTCGACGCTCAGCCCCCACAGCTTCGCGCCGGCCAGCCCCGCGCTGAAGGCCCCGTAGGTCACGTGGTCCCATCCGTGGGCACGAAGCGAGGCCGCATCGCACAGGCGGCATTGGATTTCGTAGGCGATGACCGTCGCGAGGATAAGATCACGCCCCGATCGATCGGCGGCCTGCGCAACGGCGAGCGTGGCGGCGATGTTGTCGGACGGGTGCGCTGGTTCCTTCGACAGATAGGTATCGTTGTAGTCGAGATAGCGAATGTGCGCCCCATTGGCGAAGGCGGCCATGTCGGGGGTCGTTCGATGGCGGGTTCCGACAACGACCGAGCCGCCCTTCGCGACGGGCAGCGCGAGCGCCGTCTGCCGGGCGATCGTCGCCGGGCGGGACTTGTATGCTCCGAGCGCCGTCGCCAGCGAGTCGATGAATCGCCGTTTTACCTCATGGATCGCTTCCGGTGTCAGATCGCGGTATTTGAGTTGATGGGCCCATCGGGCCAGTTTTTCAGCAAGCAGCATGTTGAACTCCCGGGGAAACGTCGAAACGTCAAAAAGTTAAAACATCAAAACGCCAAAAAGTCAAAAAGTCCCTCGTGCTTCCCGTTCATCTTACACGAGAAGCAATTGAAAACTTCTGGGAGCCCGTTCTTCGTGGTTGTTTTGCGCAGGGTCATGCGTTTTCCAGGTCCTCGGATGTCGCATACAGGGTGGGGAAACCATACTCCGGCCTTGTGAGACGGACGGATTGTACCGCCCTTTCAGGGCTGAATGCGTGTGTAGGCTGCTGACCCAGGGCGGCGCTTCGCGGCTGACGCCGCTTCGCTCTGCCTTGGGCTGACATGTTGCGCCCCTTCGGGGCAAAAAGAAAATCATGTACGCCTGCTTTCGGGGCCAAAAGAAGCGGATGTACGCCTGCTTTGGGGCAACAAGAGACGTATGGCACTTCGGGGCAAAAAGAGGCATGGGATCCTACTCTGCAGTTGTGTGAGTATCCGGAATCATGAGGAAAACGTCGAAACGTCGAAAAGTCAAAACGCCAAAATGTCAAAATAACAAAACACGCAATCATCAGGGCGCGGCGGGCATTTCGTTTCCTTCTTCGTCCCAGTAGCGCCAGCCCGCGACCTTTTCGCCCTTCCATGTGTCGGTCTTTTCGCCGTCCTCGTAGAAACCGTCCGACGCCATGACCCCATTCGGGTGATAGGTCACCCATCGCCCCGTCTTGTGATAGACGCCGAACCGATAGCGGGACACGTAGCCCTTCGACTTGATCGTCCCGTCCGGATAGCGATCCACCGAGGGCAGCACGCCGCTGACGAACCAGAGATAGCCGAGATAACCGCACAACACGACGACGGGGATCAGACCGACGAGAATCCTTCGTATCCTCGATCGACCCATCCTCGGCGACTCGGGCGTGTGTGCATGTTCCACGATGATGGAATCCTCTTACCGGAAAGTTTTATCAGATACAGAAGAAAGGGAATCAGATGAATGGAGTCCCGATTCCCAGGCCCCCTCAAGCGCCATGGAATCATCGGACGACTGCGGCTCACTGATAAAACCATCTCTTGATCGCATGGATCGAGGTCGTGCGGCCCGCCTTGGCGATGGATCGAGTCAACGGAATATCCTTTGGACACACCTTCACGCAGTTCTGGGCATTGCCGCAGTCGGTGATCCCGCCGGCGCCCATCAGGGCCTCAAGCCGATCCTTTTTGCTCATCTCCCCGGTCGGGTGGCCATTGAACAGCACGGTCTGGGAGATGACGGCGGGGCCGAGAAACGCCTTGTCGAAGGCCTCGGACTCCCGGTTGCCGAATTCCACTTCGCTCTCGCCGGGCGCGGGTTGCAATTCGACTTTCGTATATTGCGGGCAAACCTCCATGCAGCATCCGCAGGTCATGCATTCCGAAAGGGGGTAGGCCTCCTGCTGGTGCTCCGGACCCTGGACAGGTCCGGGGCCGGCGTCGTGGTAGCCGTCGACCGGGATCCAGGCCTTGACGCGTTTCAGGCCGTGGAACATCCGCCCGCGATCCACGAACAGATCGCGCACGACCGGAAACTTGGTCATCGGTTCGAGCTCGATCTCGCCCCCGCTGTTGCGATCGAGATCGTCGATCAGCGCCGTGCAGGCCTGGCGGACTCGGCCGTTGATCAGCATCGTGCAGGCCCCGCACACCTCTTCGAGGCAGTTGCAGTCCCAGACCACCGGCTCGACCGCCGCCCGAGCACCCAGCGGCACCGGGTGCTTGGCGATCGCCTGAAGGCACGATATCACGTTCAGCCCCGGCTGATAGTCGACCGCGAAACTCTGCCAGTATCGTCCGCCATCGGGCCGGTCTTGGCGGGCAATCCGAAAAAACACCTTGTCGTCCATCACCATGTATCGATCACTCCGATTGGAACACACCGCTTCGTTCTGCCGGGCTGGATTATAAACCCTCCCCTCCTCGATCGGCAAACACGGGTATTGAACAGCACCCGGATGGCATACTCAAGCCATTAGATGCGGGCATGGCGAACGGGGCGCCCGATGTAAACATCTCTCGACGCGCATGAGGGTGATGCGATACAATCGATTGAATGCGATCGGGTGTATTTCCACGTCCGGTATGCCCGATGCCACCGTCCAATTCGCCCCTATTGAGTGGCTTTCATGTCCCGAAGACGATCCGGAAGGCGACGCAAACCATCCACATCGCCGGGCCCGCGCCCGACGCCGCCCACTCCCGCCCCCTCCGCGGTCGCCCGTTTCATCGGCATCTTCATCCTGATCGCCGCCGCCGGGATCGGCCTGGAATACTACCTGATGCAAACCGACGGTTTCCGAGGCTATCGCACCCTCGTTGCCGAGGCGGGGCATCGAATGTCGAGCCTGTTGGGTATAGATTCCAGTATCAATCAATCGGACATTCGAGTCGGAACCCGCGTCCTTCGGGTCACTCCTGAATGCACCGGCGTTGAAGCCGTCGGCATTTTCTGCGCCGGGGTCGTCGCATTTCCATGTGGCAAAAAGAAGACAATCGTTGGATTATTGATCGGTTTCGTCGGCGTGGGCCTTCTGAACATCCTGCGGATCACGGGACTGATACTCGTGGCCGATCTTCGGCCGGATGGGTTCGAGCCCGCACACGACGCATTGACCCATTTGTTTCCGCTCTTCGTGGTTCTCCCACTGTGGCTGTGCTGGCTGCTATTGGTGTTTCGCGGCTACGATTCGGCAGTGCGTCATCCTCGCGGGCCCCACCCCGGAGCGACCGACACACTCCCGGCAAACCGAGCCCGATGAGACGATTCGCTACCCATGTCTTTGTCTACACGCTCGGGGCGACGTTAATCTGGTGGTTGTCACACCGATGGATCGCGCCCATCTCCATTGACGCGGCCCGGCTCCTGCATCAACTCATCGGATTGCCCGCGCCCTATCTGATCGTCGAGACTTTGGACTATTTCTGGCTTTCTCCCCCGATGCAGCTCTTCGTCGGACTCGTCTTCGCCTCCTCCTGGCTCAGGCGGCCCCAACGCCTCTATACGCTTCTGATCGGCGGCACACTGCTCTGGTTTCTCGTCGTCATGCACATCTTCGCCATCTCCTCGCCCTACCTCGGTGCCGGCCAGACACGTTACCTGATCGGAACGCTGCTCGCCAAGGGCCATCTCATTGCCTTGCCGATCCTCTTCTGGCTGATTCTCACGCCGCTGCCGAAGTCGTCAAGGCTCCATGTCGGCCCGGCGAAATTCGAATCCGATCCGAATCGCCCGATCGCTCGATACGAATGGAAACGGCCGACGCTCGCGGTGCTCATCTGTCTTATCGTACCTGCGGCACTCTGGACCCTCTCCGTGACCGATCCCCTGCCTGTGAAGACCGCTCGCAAAAATCTGGCGGCTGCAATGCGCAGCGGAGATATCGATCGCATTACCCTGTCGGCCGCCCGTCTCGGCAAGATTCAGGAACGGGAAACCCATCGGCGGGATCAAAACCTGTACTACCTCGTGGGCCGATTGTGCCAGGCAGCCGGAAACGTCCGACTGGCCCGCGAGATGCTGCTCCACCCTGCCATCCACCCCAAGGCCCGAGCCGCGTTGAGGAGAGAACTGAACTTTCGCCCAGCACCCGCTCCTTGAATTCCCAAGCCATCCGAGTATGATCTCTCACTCACACGGGGCGTAGCTCAGCCTGGTCAGAGCGCTGCGTTCGGGACGCAGAGGTCGCTTGTTCAAATCAAGTCGCCCCGAGTAATCACAAGTCACTCCGAACGCTGAAGTTAGCGTACCGTTCCTCGTAGGATCGTGCGGCTCGAAAACCACTGGAAAGGAGTAGTCCTACTCCTTCTGGCCTTGGAGACCGCATCATATCCATGGATCGTTCTATCGTTCCCACATTCCGTCTGCACAAGGCTGTCGGCCAAGCGCTGGTCGTTATCGATTGTAAGTCGGTCACTACGAGGCATGTGATGCTGCTCTGGCGTGGAGTGATTATTCGGAAGGACGAGGTGATCATAGGAATCTCGCAATGGGCCCAAGTCGATGTATCATTGTTCGCAGATGAGTCTCCTATTGGCAGACTGCCGTCCTGATACGGTCCAGTTTTCGAGGTGCATATTTCATGAACGCCATTGGTTCGGTTCTGATCGTCGAGGACGAGGCAGACATGGCCTACTTGCTTCAGCATAACCTGGAGCGGGAGGGGTATCGGTGCCAGTGGGTTGCGAATGGAGTAGACGGGCTGGCCGTGGCACGACGAAACCCACCCGATCTGTTGATCCTGGATCGCATGCTGCCCAGCCTGTCGGGTGACCAGGTTCTTTCACGACTGCGTCGTGATCCCAATACCTCAAACATTCCGGTGCTCATGCTGACAGCCAAGGCTGAGGAGTCCGATGAACTGGCCGGTTTCACTTTGGGGGCGGACGATTACGTCACCAAACCTTTTTCGATGAAGTTACTGCTCGCCCGGATTGACGCGTTGCTCCGCCGCACGGCAACGTTTTCCCCAACGCCGGATGTTCTGAAAGCAGGGCCGATTTCTCTCAATCAGGATCGCCGGGAGGTGACACTCGATGGGAAGATCATCACACTGACTGCGACCGAGTTTGGGATTCTATGGGAACTGATGGTGGCACGCGGACGGGTACTGAGCAGGGGCCAGCTCATCGACGCGGTCCTCGGGGTATCCGCGGTGGTGACCGATCGCACGATCGATGTGCATGTCGCGGCGATGCGAAAGAAAATCGGCCGTGCCGCTTCGATCGTGCAGACCATACGCGGGGTCGGATACGCATTGCGCCAGGTACCCGAAGAGGAAGTGTGATGCCGGACCCCAAAGGACCGAGCAGACTTCTCTGGAAACTGTTCGTGGGCTATGCCGCCTTGACGGTCGCGGCCCTTGCGACGAGTGGCCTGCTGATCGTTCGGGAGCTTGAAGCGTTCCATGCCGGTGAGCTGACGAAACATCTTCATGCTCAGGCCATTACTCTGAAAAGTCTGGTACGGGGGCACCTGAAGGATGGGCAGACCGAGCGGCTTGATCGTATCGCGAAGGAGGTTGGGGGGCATGAGGCGAAAGGCCTTCGGGTCACGATTATTGCCACCGATGGTACCGTGTTGGGCGATTCTCAGGCCGACATCTCGCATATGGATTCGCATCATGACCGGGAGGAAATCCAGTCTTCTGTCGAAAATGGCTGGGGGGAGAGTACGCGGTGGTCCGACACGCTTGGGCGTCGTCTCAAATATGTGGCGGTTCGCGTGGGATCCCGGGAGGATCCGGAAGGGGTGGTTCGGGTTGCCCTGGCCGAGTCTACCATCGGAACCCGGACCCATGCCGTCCGCAGGATGATCTGGACTATCGTGATCGTGGCCATGGCGGCTACCGGCGTTTTTTCCCTCGTCCTTACCCGGCTGTGGACTCTTCCAATTCGGCGTATCACACAAATCGCGGCGCGGCTCTCCCATGGCGATTTGTCTGCCCGAGTCGTTGTCCGCGGGTCGGACGAACTGGCCAGTCTGGCTCGATCCATCAACGAGATGGGGGATCATCTGGATACCCACATCAGCACCATCGATGGTCAGCGGCGAACCCTCGAGGCACTGCTGGACCAATTGGAAGAAGGGGTGGTCGTTGCGGGGCCGGATGGGAAGATCATCCTGTCCAATCCAGCCACGGCCCGGTTAATTCAACCCGTGGATGATGCGCGATCGGTTGCACGATCGTGGGTGGGCCGCCCCATCGAACAGTGTGTTCCCCAACACGACCTGCAGCGACTTCTGTTGGGGTGGGAACCCAGTCAGGTGGCGGAAGCATCCGTTGATGAGCAATCTTCAATCGTCTCCGGACATGACGGTCGATCGGCCAGAGAGATTCGGCTCGATCTGCGCCGAGACGGCGGCACCATCACGTTATTGGCCCGGGGTTCGGACATCGAGATCCCTCCCCGCATGGTCAAGGATGGCAGTGACGGCGGATCCGGTGAAGTGCTGACGGGTCGGATTCTGGCACTCACGGACATCACGGATATCGCTCGCACAATGCAGATGAAAACTGATTTTGTGGCGAACGCTTCGCACGAATTGCGCACTCCGTTGACGGCAATCCGCGCGGCTGTAGAGACTTTAATGAACGCAGACACCGGGGAAGACATGGAATCAACAAAGCGTTTTCTTCGGATCATTGATCGACACAGCGGACGTCTGGAGGCATTGGTCGCCGACCTGCTCGCGCTGTCGCGTGTAGAATCGACAACTCGAGAGCCGAAATCTGCCGTCATTGATGTCCAACAATTCCGCAGTGAACTGAGCGAGAAGTGGGCAGACCGTATCCGCGAGAAGGGGCTTCACTGGAAATTCGTGCTTTCATCGGACCTGCGGGACATGACCGTCGACGTGGATCTCGTCAGGCTGGTGCTCGACAATCTGATCGAAAACGCCATCAAGTTCACGGATTCTGGAGGGCATGTCTCTGTTGCGTTCAAACGAGAGAGAGACACGATCATCATCGAAGTTTTCGACGAGGGCTGCGGAATCCCGACCCATGAGCATGGCCGCGTGTTCGAACGCTTTTACCAAGTCGCGAGTGCTCGTTCCGAAGCTGAGAGAACCGGGGTTGAAAGTCGTGGAACGGGTCTGGGGCTGGCGATCGTTCAGCACGCCGTCGCCTCGATGAGTGGCAGTGTTTCACTGAACAGCGAGGTCGGCACGGGTACTCAGGTGACGATCACTCTCCCGCAGCTTTCGTGAGTGGGGGAGCGGGGTTGTGCCTAAATACTTAGAATCGCAGATTCAATAACTACACGGTTTCGAAATGCCGTTGGCCGGCCGTCGTCGTATCGCTATTCCGCCCGTCGGGTATGGTTCATAGACAGTTTGGGCGGGCCGGACGGATCTCGCCATCGCCTTAATCAAACCATGAAAGCCCGGCTGAGGGGAATTAATAATGTCGTCCACCACCGACTGAAGTCGGAGGCAAACAAAACTGCCGGCTGAAGCCGGCAAGAGAACCCACGGATTCTGTCATGGCCCGGCGGGAAGTTATTCTATGGCTGATCCTCAATACATCCGGCCTGATCTGCCGAATTGAAGCGGA
The DNA here is from genome assembly GCA_046754005.1 of Phycisphaerae bacterium. Taxonomy (GTDB): domain Bacteria; phylum Planctomycetota; class Phycisphaerae; order UBA1845; family UTPLA1; genus CAYXGR01. The sequence continues at coordinate 11,931 of JBHHUV010000015.1, forward strand.
TAATTTAACACAATCTTAACACAGTCTTCATTGTTTTCTAATCTGATATCCCTATTTTACCTGCTTATGAGAGCCGGGCCCAAGCCAATCCATGGCACGACCAGAGCCACACATTAAGGATCCGAAATCTTGAGAATCCACGCAGACAATCAATCCAAGAACGCTCAAGCCTTCGACAGGCATCTCCTTTGGGTGGTTTTAGTATGGGGGGCGTGCATGCTTCTCTTGCCAAGGCTTGCGGGCGCCCAGGAGAATCATGACCCGCTAGCGGTATCCCGGGAACCAGAGGTTGATTCCGACACGCACAAGTCGGGTCCGGAGCCATTCACCCTGGAGCCGGAGGCGGGCCCTTTTGATTTGCTCACCGCCAAGCGGCTGACGGGGGACTGGAGCGGGCTTCGGACGCGTTTGGAAGACGCCGGGGTGCGGGTCAAGATCAAGCTGATGAATCAACTCATGATCAACATGCACGGGGGTCGGGAGACGAAGAACGGCCACGACACCGCCGGCAGCTACGAGGTCAATCTCTACTTCGATCTCGAGAAGATGCATCTCATCAAGGGAGGCGAGTTCTGGATTCGCGGCAAGGGCACCTGGGGCGGCGACGACAGCGACTTCGATAAGGAGAAGATCGGCGCATTCTTCAAGACGAATCAGGATGCGAGCAGCGAGGAGCCCATCTTCGTCGACAAGTGGCACTATCGCCAGCGGCTATTCGACGATCGGCTGGAATTTCGATTCGGCCGGATGGAGCCGGTCAAGGATCTGTTTGACCGGAGCAAAATCATTGGCCACGAGGACAAGTATTTTATGAATCGGGCGTTGGTTCGAAACGCCACGATCCCGCCCAACAAGGGGCTGGGCCTATACATCAATTGGAAACCGACGGATCACACATACATCCGCGCGGCGGCGATCGACGCTCATGCCAAGGATCGCCAGACGAATTTCAACACGGCCTTTCACGATGAAGACGAATTTCGATTCTATAGCGAGATCGGCATGAAGCCGGAACTCGCCTCGAAACGGGGGGACTTGTGGGGCCATTATCGCGTCGGCACGTGGTATGACCCGAAGGCGAGGCGACGATTTTTCAATGATCTTGACGGGGCGTTGTCGCCCCGGATGGAAATTGGGGGCTGGGGCTTCTACACCGGTTTCGACCAGATGGTGTGGAAGGAGAAGGATGATCCGAAGGACAAGCAGGGCGTTAGCGTTGCCGGTCGCTACGGCTTGTCGGACGGGGATGTCAACCGGATCAAAAACTTCTGGGCGCTGGCGGTTCAATACGAGGGTCTGGTTCCGACGCGGGATCGCGATCTGATCGGTCTGGGGGTGGCTCAGGGGATATTCGGAAAGCAGTTTCGATACGTGCGACCGCGGGTCGATCGGGAGACGGTCTATGAGTTGTACTACGCCATTCACGTGGCGCCGTGGTTGATCATCAGCCCAGACTTTCAATATGTCACGAATGCGGGCGGTGACAAGGGGGATCCGCACGCGATGGTGGCCGGGATTCGAGTCAAGATGAGTCTGTGATACGGCCCGTAATTTTTCGTCTATTAAACGGGTCAGTTCTAACAAGGAGCAAGATGTATGGTTTCGGAATTGTTTCTCAAAGAGTTCGTGTCGGGAATCGGTGATTTCTTCAGCGCATTTATGACGGGCTTTTTCACGGCCTTTATCGCGCCGCTGTTTACGCAAATCGCCGGGTTGTTTGGGTTGTCGGCATAGTTGGAATAGACAGTAGAAGAAGATGGGTTATGTTTGATCGATGAATAGTTGGATGTACGGATTTCGATCCGCATCTCGGCGATGTCATATCATCCCGAAAGGAGTTAAAGAAATGAAGCACACGGACACATTCCTATCAGCTCGAACGCGTTCCAGATTGTTGCAGGTCACACTGGGCATCTTCATTCTAACGGTTCTGGGCCTTGTGACGGGCGAGGCCGCTGCGCAGAACAAGCTGTCCGGCAAGGTGAAGCTCGACGGATCGAGCACGGTGGCGCCGATCACCATGGCGGCCGCCGAGATGTTTCAGGCCGAGAACCCGGGCGTGCGCGTGACCGTCGGGATCTCCGGCACCGGTGGCGGTTTCAAAAAGTTCCTGGACACGCGGCCGGGCCTGCGCACCGATATCAGTGATGCATCGCGTCCCATCAAGAAATCTGAACTTGCCAAGGCGAATAAAGTGGGGGTTCGTTTTATCGAAGTTCCCATCGGTATCGACGGGATCGCAGTCGTTTTGCACCCTTCCAACTCGTTTTGCGATTACCTGACCGTGAAGGAATTGAAGAAGATCTGGGAGCCGGGCAGCGAGATCAAGAATTGGCGACAGATTCGCAAGGGTTTTCCGGATCTTCCGCTGAAACTGTACGGCCCGGGTACGGACAGTGGAACCTTTGACTATTTCACCAAGGCCATCGTGGGCAAGGAGAAGGCCAGTCGCAGTGACTACACGGCCAGCGAGAGCGACAATGTGCTTGTGCAGGGTGTGGAGGGTGATCCAGGGGCGATCGGGTATTTCGGTTACTCCTACTACGAGGCGAACAAGAAGAAGTTGAAGCTTGTCGGCATTGATTCCGGTGATGGAAAGCCAGTTCGGCCCAATCTTGATGTGATTCGGTCCGGTGTCTATAAGCCGCTATCTCGTCCATTGTTCCTCTATGTGAATGCGGAGGCCTACAAACGAGCCGAGGTACGCGGATTTCTGGAGTTCTTTTTCAAGAATGCCCGAAGAATCGTCGAGCATCCGCGCGTGAACTATGTGGCACTTTCCGATCAGTTGTACCAGGCCGGTCTCAAACGACTGCATGACGGAAAGACCGGCTCAGCCGTAGCCGAGGCGCACGAGGCAACCACGGATCTGAATAAGCTGTTCGTCTCCCGATAAACACGGAGAAGGTTGCAAACCCAGGCAACACGAAGAATCAGGAGGGGTTGGACCCAAGCGGTAGCCAGAGGTCAGACTTCTGGCGCCGCTTTTGTTTCGGCGAATGCGGATCTCTGATCGTCATCGGTAGATCAACAACAGGTATTTGACACAATCGGTGTGATGGGCAAAACGTGACAACGAGACTCTTGCACACCCAGGAAAGATTGATTCGAGGGGCGCTGTTTCTTTGCGCGGCTATCTCGGTCTTTACGACAGCAGGGATCATCTGGATTCTCGTCTCCGAGTCGATAGACTTTTTCGCCGAAGTCTCACCACTCGATTTTCTGTTTGGATCTCGCTGGGCACCCCTGTTGGAGCCGCGAAGTTACGGCCTGTTGCCATTGGTTTGCGGCACGTTTCTGGTGGCAGGGGGAGCCTTGATCCTGGCCGTACCGGTCGGCGTCGGTTCATCGTTGTTTTTGAGTGAATACGCACCACCGTGGTTTCGGGCCGTAATCAAGCCGATTCTCGAAATTCTGGCCGGTATTCCGACGATTGTATACGGCTTCTTTGCCCTGATGTTCATTACTCCATTCGTGATCAAGCCAGTGTTCCCCGATGCCAACACCTTCAACGCGGCCAGCGCCGCTGTTGTGGTCGGGGTGATGATCATTCCAACGATCGCATCGCTCTGCGATGATGCGTTTCAGGCCGTGCCGCGCACCTTGCGTGAGGCCGCCTATGCATTGTCGGCCACTCGGTTGGAAGTTTCGACACATGTAGTCCTTCCGGCCGGCTTGTCCGGTGTCATCGCCGCCGTTCTGCTCGCCTTTGCCCGGGCCATCGGGGAGACGATGGCAGTCACGCTGGCCGCGGGCTTGACTCCAAAGCTCACGATAAATCCGCTTGAGAGTATCCAGACGATGACCGCCTATATCGTTCAGGTCAGCCTGGGAGATACGCCCACCGGTACCATTGAATACCAGACGATTTTCGCTGTCGGGCTCGTGCTGTTTTTGATCACGCTTACGATCAATCTCGTTGCACAGCGGGTGTTGACAAGATTCAGGAGCGCCTACGAGTGAATCAGGCGGAGACTTTATTTAATCCTCGGCTGGCTCGGCGCCGACTTCTTGCCAATCTCTTTGCCTTCGCGTTTCTGATGATCACGCTGATCGGCGTGGTCGTGCTGGCCGTCTTGCTGGCGAGCGTGGCCGGGAAAGGCTGGTCGTGGCTAAGTTGGAAATTTCTAGCCAATCCGCCCTCCAGGCTTTGGCCCGAGAACGCCGGTTTGAACAGCGCCCTCTTCGGGACCCTTTGGCTGATCGGCATCACGCTTGTTGTCTGTATACCGATCGGTATCGGGGCCGCCGTCTATCTGGAAGAATTCGCTCGCGACAACCGCCTCACTCGCCTGATTCGGCTGAACATCGCCAATCTCGCCGGGGTTCCATCGGTGGTCTACGGAATACTGGGATTGGCTGTATTTGTGCGATGGCTTCGCTTTGATCGCAGTGTGCTTTCCGGGGGGCTGACACTCAGCCTGTTGGTGCTGCCCGTGGTGATCATCGCGAGTCGGGAGGCACTGGCCGCGGTTCCCTCAGCCGTTCGGCATGCTGCCTATGCGCTTGGTGCGACACGATGGCAGACCGTGCGCGCCCATGTATTGCCGGCGGCCTTGCCGGGAATCATTACGGGGCTCATCCTGGCGATATCTCGTGCAGTGGGCGAGACGGCGCCGCTGATTATGTTGGGTGGGTTGACGTTTTGCACCGCCGTGCCGGATGGTCTGTACAGCGATTTCACGGCCATGCCAATTCAGATTTACAACTGGCTTGATGAGCCTCAGACCGAGTTTCACCATCTCGCCTCCGCCGGAATTATTGTTCTGCTGGGAGTCCTCCTGTCTATGAACGCCCTGGCCATTGGTATTCGCGCATGGAAACAAAGGAAGCGACTGTGGTGATCTTGATGAAAAACGCACCTGAGCCTGTTCATAGCGATAAGGCACCGACATTGGCAGTGCATTTGGATGGCGACGGCTCGCCCGCTCGACCGGTCAGCGACGGGGTGATTCATATAAAAAACCTGACGGTTCGATACGGCAATTTTGAGGCCGTCAAGAATGTGTCGCTGTCCATCTCGTCCGGCCGCGTGACCGCCATCATCGGACCCTCCGGTTGTGGTAAGAGTACGCTTCTTCGTACCCTGAATCGAATGAATGACTTTGTTCCCGGGGTGCAGGTG